>JBOHZI010000163.1:0-5652 GCA_050738295.1 Gammaproteobacteria bacterium | reverse complement strand
AGTGAGGCCGGTGCATCTCTTGGCGGTGGCGCTACCGTACCTTCTGCCAGCGTATGCCGTCGCGGCCAGTTCTGCTGCCGCTCCGTCGCAGGCGCCGATGAGCGCGTCCGCCGCGCAAAGCGCGCCGTCTGTCCGCCTGTCGCCACTGGTCGTTACGCCCACGCTCGGCTTCGCGCCCGGCTTCGATGTCCCCGAGTCCGTCTCCGTGGTCGGGCGAACCCAGATTGCGCGGGGTCAGCCGCAGGTCAACCTCTCGGAGAGCCTGCAGGCGGTGCCCGGCGTGGTCGCCCAGAACCGCCAGGACTACGCCGAGGGCCTGCAGATCTCGATCCGCGGTTTCGGCGCGATCGCACCGTTCGGCGTGCAGGGCGTTCGCCTTATCCTTGACGGGCTGCCTGCGACCATGCCCGATGGGCAGGGGCAATCGCAGATTTTCGATCTTCCTGCCATTGATCGCATCGAAGTGCTGCGCGGGCCGTTCGCACTCGGCTACGGGAATAGTCCGGGCGGTGTGATCCGGGCGTTCACGCTCGACGGCACGCCGGTGCCGACGCTGACAATACGGAACTGGGTGGGAAGCTACGGCAGTACGCAGAACACGCTCGGCTTCGGCGATTCCGTCGGCACGGAAGCGAATTACCGGCTCACGTTCAATCGTTTTCACACGGGCGGTTACCGGCAGCACAGTGCCGCGACGCGCAAGCAGTTTTACGGGAAGGCTCGTTACGATTTTGGGGCCACCTCTTTGACCGCCGTGGTCAACCTGTTTCATCAATTCGCCGAGGATCCCTCCGGTTTGACGGCGGCGGAAATAGCACAGGATCCCGCACAGGCGAATCCACAGGCCCTGAGCTACGATGCCCGCAAGGACGTCCACAACGCCGAAGGCGGCCTACTTGTGGACACCGCGCTCACCAACAATGATTCCTTGCATCTCACCTTCTACGGTGGAACGCGAAGCGTCGTGCAGTTTCTGCCGTTTGCTGGCGGACTGGGCTTGTCGTCGGGCGGCGTGGTGAATCTGGCGGACTACTTCGGCGGCACACATGCGCATTACTCGCACGACGGCAACATAGGCGACCTGCCCTACACCGTAACCGCCGGCTTCGATTACGATCGACAAAACGAATACCGCAAGGGATTCGTGAATAATGAAGGCGTAAGCGGGGCATTGCGGCGCAACGAATTCGATGTCGTGGACGATTTCGACCAATACGTGCAAAGCCGATTTTCCGTCACGCAAGGATGGTCATTAAATGCCGGGCTGCGGCACAATCTCGTGCGCTTCAACTCTCAGGACTTCTTTGTAACGGACACCAATCCGGACGACAGCGGCAGTGCACGCTACAGCCATGTGGATCCCGTGATCGGGACGTTGTATAAACTCGATTCGCAGGTTCATCTGTACGCGACCTGGGGGCGAGGGTTTCAGACACCGACCTTTTATCAGCTCGCCTATAAGCCCGACGGGGCGCCGGGACTCAACTTCGCGCTGAAGCCCGCGGTCAGTGACAACTACGAGGCTGGCGTGAAAGCGTTTGCCGGTCCCGTGCGTATCGATGCGTCGGTGTTTCACATTCGCACTCGCGACGATATCGTGGTTGCCAATTCGCAGGATGGGCGCACCAGCTACGAAAACGCCGCGGCCACGCGGCGTGACGGCGTCGAGTTGCGCCTGACCGGCTCGTTCGTTCATCATCTGAGCACGGTCGTGGCCTTGAGCTACATCAATGCTCGTTACGACGGCGGTGCGAATGGCGGCAACAGCATGTCGGGCGTGCCGAGTCGCACGGCCTACGTGGGTCTGACCTGGGAAGCGCCGCCCTCGGGCTTTTACACCACCGCCGAGGCGCAGTACCGTGATCGGGTCTATGTGGACAGCGGCAATACGGCCACGGCGTCACCCTACGCCGTGGTCAACTGGCGGGCGGGCTTCAGGCAGCAGGCGGGGCGCTGGCGCTTCGAGGAATTCCTGCGCATCGACAATCTGCTCGACCGGCGTTACGTAGGCGCCGTGGTAGTCGGCGATTCGAACGGGCGCTATTACCAGCCGGCCCCTGGACGCAACTACACGGTGGGTCTGGCTCTGCACCGACGCTTCTGAATATCCGCATTCATCCCCGAGGGGGTTCCCATACAAAGCTTTCCAGATGTCGGCGCAACGCCGTGGCCGTCGGGAAACGGCGCAGGATTAGCGTCTTTTTCAGGCCCCGGCAGATTGCTTTCACCTCGGGTGGTTGCTGTGCATAGCGTGCGCGCCCCCCGAGCGCCTGGTGGAACAGATGCACGGCATCGACCACGTCTTCACGCATGCTGACCCGGCGCGACCCGCTCCAGCGATAGGCATCGACCAGCCGCAACTCGAAGTCGATGCCGACCCGGCGTACGACCAAATTCTCGGCATGCAGATCGCCGTGATAATCGGCCAGCGCATGAATCGATTCCAGTCCGACCGCGAGACGGTGCAGAAACACCAGCGCCTCGAACGGCGTGAGCCGACGCCCCGGTTGGTGGCGCAGGAATTTAGACAGCACCTCTCCCAGCACCAACTCTGACACCAGCATGCGCACCGATTCGCCGCGCAGCATGACGATTTCAGAGGTGAGGTAGGGAATCAGGATCGGGCAGCGGCGCAACCGATCCATCTTGCGTGCATACCACGCGCTGACCCTACCGCGCGGATCGCGCACGGGGTAGAACAGTTTGGCCGCCCGTTCGATGCCGGTTGCCAGCTCCACCACCCGATACACTTCGCCTTCCCAGCCGCTGCCCAGACGCGCCAGCACGCGGTACTTGTCCGCGATCGAGGTGCCTGTGCGCAGGCGGAATGGTCGTGCCGACGGTTCGCGCGACATTATTCGATTTCCGCCATCACAGGCGCATGGTCGGAGGGACGTTGCCAGCCTCGCGGTTCGGTATCGATGTGCACCGCACGGCACCGCTCCGTCAGCGCCGGCGACATCAGAATGTGATCGATGCGCAGGCCCAGGTTACGGCGGAACCCGGCCTGGCGGTAGTCCCACCACGAATAGCTTTGTTCGGGCTGATCGAACTGGCGGAAACTGTCGCTCAGTCCGAGGCCGAGCAACGTGCGAAAGGCTTCGCGCTCGGCCTCGCTTACCAGCACCGAGCCTTCCCAGGCCGCCGGGTCGTGAACGTCGCGGTCTTCGGGCGCGATGTTGAAGTCCCCCATGACGGCGACCTGTTCGTACTCTGCGAGCAGTCTACGCAGGTACTCGGTGAGTGCGGTCAGCCATTCCAGCTTGTAATGGTACTTGTCCGTGCCGACCGCCTGTCCGTTGGGTACGTACACATTGACGACTGCCGCCTCACCCATCCGCACCGCGATCAGGCGTCGTTGCTCGTCGGCGAAGTCGGGCAGCGCGTTTGCCAGCAGTTCCATCGGCTCGGCGCCGAGCATCGCTACCCCGTTATAGGCCGGCTGACCCGCATGCAGCACATTCCAACCGGCTGCCGTCAGCGCCTCGGCGGGGAAGGCATCGTCCGCCACCTTGGTTTCCTGCAGAGCGAGCAGCGTGGGGCGGGCCTGTGCGCTCCACGCGAGCACGTGTTCGATGCGTACGCGCAGGGAATTGACGTTCCAGGTGGCAAGCTTCATCGGTACTGGCGGCAAAGGAGCAGAAGACCCTGCATTCTAGTGCACTTGCCATAAAAAACGGGCCGGCATTTCTACCGGCCCGCAAGTTCAAGGTAAAGGACGTTACGCTGGCGGCCTCTGAGAGTCGGGCGGCTTCTTGTCCTTATGCGGCGGCTTGTTCTCAGGCCGTTTTTCCTTGGATGGCGGCTTTGAATCGTGCTTCGGGGTTTCGCGCTGGCGAGAATGCTCGTTTGCTTTAGGTGGTTCCGGTCGTGCCGGTTCGTGCACGCGATGTTCCGAAGAGGCTTGCTGGTGGGGCGGCTGCGTTCTGTTGCCGCCGGCGTTAGGAGGCTCGGGCCGCCGCACAGGAGGCTGCGGCTTGGCATGCTCTACGTGGTTGTCTGTGGCGGGCCTGCCATGGTTGTTGGAATAGCGCATCTTCGAGTCGCGCTGGGACTGCTCGCGGTGCTGCTTTTGTGTTGTCGTCAGGCCAACATGCTTTTCGCTGCGCCAGGCTTGTTCCTGTGCTGTGGGTCGCCTGTCAATTCCACCCTTGCCGCCGTTGTAGCTGACACGTCTCGTTCCGCGCGCAGACGGTACGGGCTTTCTGTAGGTGAAACGGATTCTGCCGCTGTTCACATTATTTGCGGCGCTGTTGTAGTAAAAGTGATTGTTGCGCCAGTACCCGCCATTATAGCCGTGGCCGTAGTATCCGTGGCCGTAATTGATGCCGCCGTAGAATCCGACATGGCGGCCCCAATAGCCTGGATACCACCTGTAATACCCAGTGTTCCAGGCCCAGTAACCCGGCGTCCATAAAAATCCCACCATAGGCGGCGATTCCCAGGCGCCAGACACCCAGTAGTAGCCGTAAGGACCGTAGGCCCAATAGCCAGGTACCCAGATATAGCCGTCAGCCGGGCAAACCGGTTGCGGATACACCGGCAAGACCGGCGGACCGACGCTGACCGAAAGTCCGACGTTGACTTGCGCCGAAGCGGGCGGTGCGGAAATCAGAGACAGTGGCAGCGTTAGTGCTGCCGCCAGAAATAGGCCCGTCATTATGCGTTTCATATCTCACCTCCTGCATGGACGCTAACCGCGATCCCGGTACCCGGACACAGGCATCCATGTTATGTGGATTCTACGCCTACTCAAAAGTTTATTTTTTTACAAAACAGCAACACTTCGATGCCCATTTTTCGCTATGCTGAAAGCGTACAAGGAAACAGGTACCTTGCCATGAAGCCAGTTCTTTCGATTTGCCCCCGTCCGGTGTTAGCGGTGTGCGTGCTCGCGCTGGCTGGCTGCGCAACCAATGGTGTCATGCAGGGCCGCACAGCCGGGCAGGCCGTACAGCTTCACTATCATCACAGTTTCTGGAACCAGAACGGTGTCCTTGATGTGGTGATGCCCAATGGTGAGTCTTTCTCTGGAAAGTTCGTGATCGGCACCTCCAGTTCGACCGGCCTGGCTCTGGGAACGAAATCGGACAACACGGCAGTCGTCAGCACCAGCGGCAACACCTCGCGAGCGGCGGCGGTTCTCATGGGCAACAAGGGCGATTCCATGCATTGCACATTCCAACTGGCTCATCCCTCCGACGGGATCGAAGGCGGTGGCGTGGGGCACTGCAAACTCTCCACCGGACAAGTCATCGATGCGACGTTCTGAGATTTGTCGCTAAAGACTACTGCGAATCGCCGCGCAACTGAGGAAGCCTTCGCGGCACACGGGCCGTGTGCTACCGCTATGGTGTGGGGTGGCCTCGGCGTGCCGCGACAACTCCACTGTCCTGCAGCGTCAGCCAAAAGGCCGTCGTTATCCCCCAGACCGCGTTGAAGATCACCACCAGCACCGGCATCCACATGCCCAGATGTACTCCACCCCAACCGGCGTGCATTTTCACCGGCAAAACCACCAGGCACTCTATGATCGTTGGGCCAATGCTGAACAGCAGTCCGCGCAGGAAGATGTTCAGGTTGCGCAGTGGGAATACAAAAAACAAAAATCCCCAGATGCCGCCCCAGATCATGAACGAATAGATCATGGGC
>JBOHZI010000162.1:0-5653 GCA_050738295.1 Gammaproteobacteria bacterium | reverse complement strand
CGCTACGATGGCATCGTGGCGCAGGAAATCGCGGCCGAAAACAATCTTGCCGAATGGCAGGCACGCTACGAGCGTTCCGTGGGGCAGGTGCCGGAGAACCTGGTGCATCTGCCCGAGGACTTTCAACCGACGTTGCCCGATCCCGACGACATGAACATCTGGATCGGACGGGCTCTCGCCGGCAACCTCGACGTGCGATCCAATTTGATAAAGCACAATATTGCCAACAAGGCCATCGACCTCTACACGTTGTCGAGCCGTCCGCAGCTCGGTCTTTTCGCGAGCTATTCGGACATGCATCAAAACGGAGACATTTCCTTTGTCATCGCCCCGGATCGTCGTCGGCGCGCGGCGATCGGGCTGCAATTGAGCATTCCGATCTTCAGCGGCGGGGCGATCGAATCCGAGTTGCGCGAAGCACGCGCCACGAGCAGGCAGGCGGCCTACGAGGTCGATGCGGCGCGGGCGGACGCTACCGTGCAAGTGCGCGAGGCTTTCCAGAATATTGTGGCTGGCGTCAAAGGCATTCAGGCGCTCGAACAGGCATCAGTCGCCGCCAAGACATCGCTGGATGCCAACACACTTGCACTCAAGGTCGGAGTGAAGTCCACCCAGGACGTGCTCAACGCCGAGCAGACCTACTATCAGACACTGGAGCAGCTGGATCAGGCGCGCTATCAGTACCTCATGTCCGTTATTTCGCTGCAACTTCTGGTCGGTCAACTCAGTAATGCGGCAGTCGCGCAGGTCAACAAGCAGCTACACGCCACCTGAAGTCGTATTGTCCCGGTTTCTGTACCTCCTGTGCACAACCCAGCAATAACAGTATCTGTCAGATCAAGCGTGTTGCACGAGCAACTTGAATGCACGCGATCCTAGTCCTGCGAAATATTGACGCTGTCAAGCCCGAAGCCATAATCCACGTCACCTGTTTGTTGAACTTCGATGAGCGACAAGCCACCAGGCAACGTGATGAGTAGCGGCTGAGAGGTGGCTGGTTGACCGTTTGCGATGACAGGGGTTGAAATCGTCCCTGCTTGTTGCTGGTTGACGTAGATTGCGGCTTGTTGAGCAGGCGGGGAGTTCGCGCCAGCAATGGTCAGCGTGAGGCTGTACGTCCCTGCCTGGGGCGCATCGAACAGATAGCCGTATTCGCTACCTCCCCGGAGATAGCAATAGGTGGGTTCGCAGTAGCCTGTCTGTTCGAATTGAGGTCGCGCCGTGCCGTCGACCACCGGAAACGCCGGCTGTGCGCCCGACACCGATCCGGGTACCGGCGCTCCGACCTCGCGTGTCTGCGGCGTACCGATTATGGAATGCAGAGCCAGCCATTTGGGGGCCTGAAGGTCGAATACGTCGTTGGTGGTGCCCCACATGCCATATTGACCGTACCCACTTGTATCGTTGTAGTACATGTACATGTCGCCGCCATGATCGAAAAAATCCTGCGCCGCAGTGGTTACCAGATTGCCCATCTGCGGGTCGAGGTTGGCGGCAATCTTGGCATCCAGGCTGGCAGAGCCGGACATGCCGGGGCCGCCTTCGTAGGTAAAGTGGTGCAGCCCGTAATAGAGGGCATAAGCGGTATCGGAACGGAAATACTGTGTCAATGTCGGAATGGTTTGTGCAGCCCCATCCAGCTCCTGCTGTGCGGTCTGATTGTCCAGGCTATTATCGCCGCTCCAATACGGAGCACCGGCAATGGCGTAGAAATACTTCGAGGGAGAACCATAGACCTTGGTCACAAACCGGAGCGCTTCAGCCGTCATCACGGGCTGAACCAGTTGATCGGCGAACACCGGACGGATGGTGGTGCCTATGGCATTTTGTCCGTAGATGCTGGCAAAATCCTGAGCAATTTGCACCAGACGTGCAGCCACGTGACAATGATCGTAGGCCCAGGTGGCACAGTGCGCTGCATAGTCGGGATCATTCTGGACAGCCTCCAGAGTCTGTTGGTGATTATATTGGTATTGGGAAAAACCGTAGTTCCAGACTTCGTTGCTGTATTCGACATAGACGTGCAAGCCGGGATCAAGCGAGGACTTGAGCAGGTTCGCGAGTTGGGTGATGTAATCGTCCGTCGCCATCACCGGAATGTTGATCCACATGTTCTTGTGCGTGGCGTTGGCAAGTGCGATGGCTGATTCCCAGGATTGCCCGGGGGATATCCACTGGCCCTGGGAATCCATCACGGAGTACGATGCGTTGGGCCAGAACCCCGGCGTGCGGTCGCTCCAGTTCATCTGCTGGTTGCCGTTGGTGTGAGTCCAGTCCATGAAGCGCAGCGTGGAGTAGCCCTGCAGCGAAGCGAGGAAGGGATCGGTGAATTCCTGGGTTGGGCTATCCCACCATTTCTGACCGTTCGGGGCGTATTGCGGGCGGATCATTTTGATATTCGTGATGCCCGAGTCCAACGGGTAATTCGACGTGCGTCGCGTGTTTGTAAAGTAAAGAATGTAATTCGTGCCGTGCCCGGGGTCATTGAAAACGATTTGTGCGCTGCTCTGGTTGGTCTGCGCGTTATAGTCGTAGCTTTTCACCGAACCGGATAATACACGGATGTCCGCCTGGCCTGTGAATGTGAGTTGATAGATACCAGCCAGCAGACTATTGCTGCCGGGATCGGCCGTGCTGCCATTCGCGGCAGCGCAGCACACGGGCAGCGTTTGAAAGTCCGCTTCCGGCCAACCGTTGGCGTCCGTTTCTCCTATTTGGTGTAATAGAGCGTGAGAGGAGTCGGTGGACTGCCACGGCGAAGCCATTTTGATGATGTCGACGTATTGCTGGGCGACGCTGTAATACGTCACTCCTTCGACATTAATGCCCACATTGGCGGGAATGACTTGAGCCCCGATCGGTGGGAGGGCCGTCGCAGGCGTGGGTGCGGTGGAAGGCGTAGGTGCCGTCGAAGGCGCTGGCGCGGTCGATGGGGTGGGTGCCGTGGATGCCGTGGGTGCTTTGGTGCTGGGGTCGCCCGAGCCGCCGCCGCATGCAGTCAGGCTCAACAATCCTGCAATCATCGAAACCGCGGCTATCAGCCGCAGTGAACAGTCGAAACGAGCGCGCATCATCTACTCCACAAGTTACGGATAAATGGCACCCCGAATCTACTCAGAGGTCCCCTATTTATCGATCGCCCGAAGGCAATCAGCGTCCTCGTTACGCGCTCTTATTTTCTTTTTCTCGACAGCGTCAGCATCATACCAAGCCCAAGCAATGCGAACAAGCCCAAGCTGCCACCACCCGAACCGCCACTACCGCCGCCACCAGTACTTCCACCACCACCGCCGCTTGAACTGGGCTGGACAATGACCGGGAGGCTGGCGTTGTCGTTGGAACCGTCGGGATCGGGCTGCTCGGCATTTACTGTAGCTGTGTCGGTGATGTTGAAGGGCTGTGCGCCTGTGCTCGCCGGTGCGGTGACCGTTATGGTGGGCTGATACTGCGCGCCGGGGGCGAGCGCCATATCTACGCAGGTGACGGTGCCCGTGGTGCCGGTGCAGCCGCCGGTAGAGGAGGTGGCCGCCACGCCCGTCGGCAGGCTATTGCTCAGCGTGACGTTTGTGGCCGTTACTTCGGTATCGTTGTTGATGGCAGTCAGATGGTAGGTGAAGGATTGCCCGGGCGTTACCACGGAATGATCGGCGCTCAGCATGAGCGATAGATCGACGGGGCTGTCGATTACATAGACATAGTGGGCGTGGGAGCCAGCCGTCGAGCCGACGAAAGCGGTGTCGCCGCGTGAGTTCAATGCCGCACTGCCGCCGAAATGATCCATCGACTGCTGGCCGGGGTCGTCTATTTCCTTAATCTCGGTCCAGGTGCCGTTGCTGCGCGCGAAGGTAAAAGCCTGGCCCAAACCTGAAGATGAGCCGACCTGATCGGCTCCGATCAACGCGGTATTGCCGTCGGCGGAGAGTGAGACGGCGTTGCCGAAATTGCCCTCGAAACCGCCTTGTTGGTTCCCGGTCTCGCTCAAAGGATTGGGTATGTCCTGCTGCAGGCTCCAACTGTCATTGGCGAGCATATAAATGTAGGCCTCTCCGGCGCCGGTACCGTAGGGCTGAGGGGGGCCTGCGATGGTCGTGTAGTACGCCCCCACCACTGCGGTTTGGCCATTATCCGAGAGTGCGACGGCGGCGCCGAATTCATCGCCTTCGCCACCCGGATCGGAGAGTTCCTGGCTCTGGCTCCAGGCGCCGTTGCTGCGGGTAAAGAAATACGCATTACCGGCGCCGCTTGCACCGATGAGTGCGGTATTACCATCCGCGGAGAGCGCCACAGTACCGAATTGGTTGTTGGCAGCGCTATCGGAGGCGGTCAATTGCGTAGGCCCGCTCCAGGTGCCGTTGGCCTGAATGTAGGCAAATACCGCCCCGGCGTGGCTTTGAGAGTTGACGGTAACGAGAGGCGCTCCGACCAGCAGCGTTTGAGCATCGCCGGATACGGCCACATCGGTGCCGAAGCCGCCCCCAGGTGCGGATGTCGGGGCACTGAAGGACGTTTGCTCGCTCCATGTAGTGCCCGTGCGGGTGAATACGTAAATCTTGCCCGAGTAGGGTTGTCCGCTCACGGTGGCGTCTGGCGCACCGACGATGGCGGTATTGCCATCCGCGGAAAGCACTATGGAGGATCCGAGATCATCAGACCCAGGCGTCCCGGGTTCGGTCAACACGGCTTGCTGGGTCCAGGTGCCATCGGCGTTACGGGTAAATACGTAAGCCTTGCCCGCGCTGGCAACGCCGCTCACTGTGGCATTCGGCGCACCGAATATCAGTGTCTGACTGTCCGCCGACACGGCCACCGAAGCACCAGCGAAATCGCCGAAAACACTGTCGCTGCCTGCGAGCTTGCTGGACGTGGAGAAATAGGTGGCATGGGCGGAAAGGCAATACAGCATAGCCGCGCATACCAGGCCCAAGCGGATTGGAAGCGAGCGGGAAACCAGATTGAGGCGATGCACCATGGTGGCTCTTGCAGCGGGAAACAGCCCCATTAGCAAGTAATAAGGAACTGAAGTCAATAGGATATTTCCGACAAGCCGTGGTCGAGCCGTACCGTTACAAGGCTGTTCTAATCTTCGGTGATGTAGCTTTTGATGATGTAGCCACCGGATTTTTCGTCATACTGGAGCTTCAAAAGAGCCTTCGCCTGCGCTTCTTCCAGCAGTTCACTGAAGCTGTGAAAGCCGTGATAACTTTCGTTGAAGCCAGGCTGACGACGCTTTATCGCTTGCTTGACCATTGAACCCCACACCCGATCCTCCTCGCCGCGCTCCTTGAATAGATCTTCAACAGTTTCCAGCACCAGATCCAGCGCCTCCTGGCGTTTGTCATCCGGACGCTGGGGTGCCGCTTTTTTGCCCGCAGTTTTGCTGCTGGACTTGCGGCGGTGGCGGCGCGGCTTTTCGGCCTCACGCACCAAGTCGTCATAGAAAATGAACTCGTCGCAGTTGGAGACCAGCAGATCTGAACTGGAGTTTTTGACGCCGCTGCCGATTACGAGCTTGTCGTTTTCGCGCAATTTGCTCACCAGCGGCGAGAAATCCGAATCGCCGCTCACGATTACAAAGGTATCCACGTGCGGTTTGGTATAGCACAGATCGAGCGCGTCGACGACCATGCGGATGTCGGCCGAGTTTTTCCCGTAC
>JBOHZI010000161.1:0-5710 GCA_050738295.1 Gammaproteobacteria bacterium | reverse complement strand
ATGACGGCGCTGACATGTCGAACGGTCATGCGGTACGGGGCTTGATCGCGGCGACAGTCGAGAAGCTGGGCCGCATCGACATCCTGGTGAACAATGCCGGGATCCAGTTCACGGCACCCGTCGAGGAATTCCCGCCCGAAAAGTGGGACGCGATCCTGGCGATCAACCTGTCAGCGGCGTTCCACGGCATTGCCGCTGCCGTGCCGCAAATGAAGAAACAAGGCTGGGGGCGCATCATCAATATCGCCTCAACGCACGGGCTGGTTGGTTCCGTCCACAAGGCCGCCTATGTCGCCGCCAAGCACGGGCTCGTCGGCCTGACCAAAGTAGTCGGCCTGGAGACCGCCGGCACCGGAGTCACAGTGAATGCCGTCTGCCCCGGCTGGGTGCGAACGCCGCTCGTTGAGAAACAGATCGCCGACATTGCGGCCGAAAAAATGATCAGCCAGCACGATGCAGCGATCGGCCTTCTGAGCGAGAAGCAGCCTTCGCAAACTTTTGTAACACCGGAACAGTTGGGCGGCACAGTCGCGTTCCTGTGTTCGTCTCCAGCTGACCAGATTACGGGTACCGCTATCGCGGTCGATGGCGCGTGGACAGCTCAATAACGTGTCGCGGATCCCTGCGGGATGCGCGACGACCGATACACGGGGTCGCATGGACGTGCTGATAAACACTGCCGGTGCGAGCACCATCCTCCCGGCGGTCAACGTCACGGCCGATCGATCCGAGACAGCCCCTGTAGCGGTCTGCCGCGAGTGCGGCTGGCTGATGCGTCTTCCCGTGCTGGGCTTGCGCGACAGGGCATACTGTCCGCGCTGCGGCAGCATGGTCGCCGAGCACACGTCGGCCAACCACCAAACCACCATGGCCTGGAGTCTGGCCGCGCTGTCCATGCTGTGCTTCGTGTTCGCGTTTGGTTTTCTCAACTTCGAAGCGCGGGGCATTAGCCATACGATGTGGTTTCTCGACAGCGCCCGAACCCTGACGGCCAACGATTACAAGTTGCTGGCCACACTGGTTCTTCTCACGACCGTGGCATTCCCCGCCCTGTACCTGTGTGCGCTGCTCTATATCTGTGCCGGCTTGACTCGACAACGTCGCTTGCCGTTCGCGCTCGACGTGGCGCGCCTGTGCCGGCTGATCGAGCCATGGATGATGAGCGATGTATTCATCGTCGGCGTGCTGGTGAGCCTGATCAAGATCGTCACGCTGGCAACAATCGGCATCGGCCTGTCGTTCGTGATCTTCTGTGCTTATTCGTTCATGACGCTGCGAACGATTGGGAGCGTGCACTGGCCGGCGCTGTGGGATCAATTGGCCGATAACCCAACCCCGTCCTTGCATTTGCGGACCGGCCGATCGGTAGATGCGCGGCAAATCATGATTTGTGAGACCTGCGGGGTACCGTTTCGCGCCATGGCAAAGCCCGTTTGCCCACGCTGCGGCAAGCGCCAATGGATACAGCGCATAAACCGCCTGCAGCTCACCTGGGCGCTGCTTGTCACAGCCATCATTCTCTACATACTAGCCAACATCTATCCAATCATGCTGACGACGAGCCTGGGCCGCACTACCCCGCAAACCATTGTCGGCGGGGTGATGGAATTGGCGGAGACAGGCTCATGGCCGATCGCACTTGTGGTTTTCTCGGCCAGTATAGTCGTGCCGATCACAAAGATCGTGGCGTTGGCCTGGCTGTGTCTCAACGTCCGGCACCATTGGAACGAAGACAGCCGCGCACGCGTGCGTCTCCATCGTTTCATCGAAAAAATCGGACGTTGGTCGATGATCGACGTATTCGTGGTGGCGACGCTCGGCGCACTGGTACAGGCCGGTATGCTCGTCGCGGTTAAACCTGGCGCAGCGGCTCCGGCATTCGCGGCCGTGGTGATTATTACCATGATTGCGACCCATACTTTCGATACCCGCCTTTTGTGGAACGACTCACTGTCATCACCAACGCCATGACAGACGGCACTGATCATACGCAAGATGAAGCCACCGTGAGCCGGCGCAAGCGTTTTGCGCTGTCACCCGTTTGGCTCATTCCCCTGGGTGCCGCTCTGATCGGCTGCTGGCTGCTGTACCAGAACGTCGTGTCCAGAGGTCCCGATATCACGCTGCACCTGAACAATGCTGAAGGGCTGGAGGCCGGCAAAACCCTCATCAAGGTACACAACGTCGAGGTCGGACATATCGATTCGGTGCGCCTGTCCGACGACTATGCCGGCGTGATTGTAACCGCGCAGATGAAGCCCGATACCGATGCGCTGCTCGTGAGCGACAGCGTTTTCTGGGTAGTCAAGCCACGCGTGAGCTTCCAGGGCGTCAGCGGGCTCAGCACGCTTCTGTCCGGGGCCTATATCCAGATGCAGCCGGGCAAATCTTCGCAATCAAGCCGTCGCTTCATGGTACTCGATCATCCGCCGCTCACGCCGGCCGGTACGCCCGGTGTGTCGGTCGTCCTGACCAGCGACGACGGCGCGACGCTTGATCCTGGTGACCCGGTCATCTACCAGGGTCAGTCCGTCGGCCGGGTCGAGACTGCAAAATTTTCAGTGGCCAAAAATCGTATGCGCTATACGCTGTTTATCCGCGCGCCGTTCGATACGAAGGTGTCACGGGGAACCCAATTCTGGTTGCGCTCCGGCATTCAGCTCCATGTCGGCGCCGAGGGTATAGACGTAGAGACGGGTTCGTTGCGTGCGATTTTTTCCGGTGGGGTTGCCTTCGGATTGCTCGAAGGCGTGAATGCGGGGACGAAAGTCAACAATGGTGCCACGTACAAGCTCTACGCCACGCGACGCGCCGCCGAGCAGAACCGATTCAACGAAAAGATTCGCTATATCCTCCTGGCCAGTAAGTCGGTGCGCGGATTGTATGCCGGGGCGCCGGTTGAATATCGCGGTGTCCGCATCGGCACCGTGCTCCAGGTTCCCTTCTTCCCCAAGGGAGTTACTTTTCATGAGTTCGCTGACTCAAGGATGCCATTGCTGATCGCGATCGAACCGCAGCGCATTAGCAGCCACTGGATTGATTGGACGCGCCCGGAATGGCGCCAGCATATACGCAATTTCGAGAAAAAGGGCCTGAGAGCGACGATCACAGGCGCCAATCTGCTGACCGGCGCAAAATTCATTGAGCTGCAATACCATCCCGGCGCGCCAGTGTATGCCGAAAAAATGATCGGCGAGTATCCCGTCTTCCCCATCCGGCCAAACAGTCTCTCCAGCATCCCGCAGCAGGTCTCCAGCCTGTTGAAAAAAAAAAATAAATGGCCTCAAGCTCTCACAGTTGGTAGCCGGTATGCAGACCACGCTGTCGACGTCAAATGCTACGCTCGGCGAAGTCCGCACCGCGGTCGACAATCTCAACAAGATTCTGGCGACCAGCGCTGCCCACCAGTTGCCGGACGAGTTGCAAAGCTCACTGCGCGAATTGCGCCAGACGCTCAAGGCCTATCAGCAGGGTGCGCCAGCCTACCGAAATCTAAACCGCTCGCTGGAACGCCTCAACGGTGTACTCGGTAATCTGGCTCCTGCAGCTCAAACGCTGCGCGACAAACCCAACGCACTCATTTTTGGTTCCTCGGAGGATCCGGATCCGATACCCAGGGCTGCGCGGTAATGCGTAAAAAAAGTCCGCATATCGCCTGCTTCATTTTGCTGCTCTGCCTTGGGCTGGCCGGTTGCGCGGACAATACCGATCCCGTTGTGCTCTATTTGCTCGACACCAGCCTTGCTTCACCGAAGGTCACAAATGATGCGCGCGCGATCCAGCCGACGCTTGTCGTGGATCCGGTGTCGGTGGTGCCGCTTCTGGACAACGACGGCATCATCTACCAGGTCAATCCACACCGTGTCGTGATCGCGCGCGATAACCAATGGGCAGCGCCCCTCCCGGATCAACTGACTGACAACTTGTATACCAGGCTTGTGAACGATATGCCGGATGTGTACGTTCTAAATGCAAATGCGCATGTGCCAGGTTATGCGTACCGGCTGACAACTCAGGTCGATCGGTTTGAAGGCCTGTACCGCGGCGTGGCCACCATTGCAGGCACTTGGCAACTATTCAATCGACGCAATGAATGCGTCGCCCACCGACGCTTTGAGATCGAAATCCCGCTTCACGCCGATGGCTATCTGGAGCTGGTGCATAGCCTGTCGCGCGGCTGGCGCAAAATAATTCAGGGTATGGCGACGTCCATATCCAGTGCATTGGCGGGCTCAGCCGCCCGGATACATGAGGGCCGCGACCGTTATCGTCGAGATGGCCAGCCCGGATTTCTCGTCACGAAAAGACGCAATCCAGGCTGAGAACGGGGATGATGACTTGTTGCCTGACGTTGATGGTAGTGCTCTTGGGGAAATCGCGGAGTTGATCCGCAACATAGTCCACCGAGGGGCGGGTTTTAAAACGTAGCCAGGTTATGGCATGGGTCAAAGAGGTTGGCAGCATCGTCCGGCCCACACTTGGGCCAGCTTTCCGTCATTACTCTATGTCGAGCCGCACTCGCCAGCATTGGTGAGTCACGGATCGAGTGTGATAACGCACTCGATTCCCGCCTTGGCCATCTTGGCGTACGGACATAGACGCTCCGTGTTGCGCAGCAACTCTCCGGCAATTACCCGGTCCACTTCCGGCAAGCGCACGCGAATGTGAGCTTTGAGCACAAAGTAGCCATCGATGGGATCCCTGCCGAACGTAACAGAGGCCGTCACCTCGGCATCAGGAATCGGCACCTCGGCACGCGCAGCAAGCAGGCTCAACGCACCGTGGAAGCAGGCCGCGAAGCCTGCTGCGAACAGTTGCTCCGGGTTGGTGCCGCCGCCGGGGCCACCGAGCTCCTTTGGCATCCGCAGTTGCATGTCAAGCGCGCCATCGTCGGAACGAGCCACGCCCGATGCGCGACCGTGCCGGGCCTCCCCGCCGCTGGCGCGTACTGTGCCCGTGTAAAGCGGAAGAAATTCCATTCCGTAATACTTGTCGAGAAGGGAGATGGGGGGTGGTTGCAGGTCGGTCATGGCTGGTCTTCAATAGTTGGGAAACGCCGGCGCACGGCGGCAACAATCATGAAATGTTACGCGTTCGAGAACCGGTTTGGTCCGTCCGAGCCGATAGCACGTATAGATCCAGAGGAACACGAAAGCCCCGGTTGTGTGTGTCAAGTTAAAACATCTCCGCCCGGTAACGCGCTGATAGCGCGTCGTGGTTTAACAAGCTGTTGAAAAATGCCGTGCGCGAACCGCGCGCGGAGCGCAGTGGCTTTTCAACAGCCCGTCAATGCTAACGCTGGATTTCGGTTGCCGGTAGGGCCCACGGTGGACTCGCTATGCTGCCCAAGACGCAACAATTGCGATTTTCCGAACGCGGCAGCCAACCGGAGTAAATCGCCGGATTCGTCATGCCTTGAACCCAATGTCATTTCACCGGTATGAGAACCGGCTCGTTTCTGTTCTTCAGCAGA
Source organism: Gammaproteobacteria bacterium (assembly GCA_050738295.1). GTDB lineage: Bacteria > Pseudomonadota > Gammaproteobacteria > JAKDMP01 > JAKDMP01 > JBAUSV01. Next base: position 237 of record JBOHZI010000161.1, on the reverse strand, counting down.
ACCACCAGGAATTTGGCTGGCTTGGTTGAGCTCGCATTGCGTCCCACGGTGTGGACGTCATTGGGACCTTCGTAGAAAGTTTGGCCAGGCGTCAACGTAACGGTCTTGCCACCGTTCAGCCCCATCACGATCGAGCCCTCAAGCACGTAGACGAGTGCGTAGGCATCGTGGCGATGCACCGGATCGACGGAACCGGGAGGATATTTGACGGTGATCATCGCGAGTTCCTTGCCGGGA
>JBOHZI010000160.1:0-5754 GCA_050738295.1 Gammaproteobacteria bacterium | reverse complement strand
CTCCAGCATGGCCTGCAATGGCCCCGCCGGTCCGTCGATCATGCATTCTTCGTGCTCAATAGCCTTGCGGGTCATAGTTCAATCTCGCTTGCTCGTTATTGAATATTTTAGCGTGCGCTCTTGTTACACTTGATATTTGCCACCGGGGGTGCCCCATGGAATTGAAAATCGAAGGCTTTGCGGACGGCGACTGGATCCCGGAACGGTATGCCTTCGCAGTGCCGGATCCCGAGCAGCATATGCAATTTGCCGCCAACCGCAATCCGGGCCTGAACTGGCAGGACGTACCGGAAAAGACGGCTTCGCTGGTACTCCTGTGCTATGACGACGATGTGCCGGCCCGCGCGGATGACGTCAATCAGGCGGATCGCACTATCGCCAAGGACTTCGAGCGCACGCGTTTCTATCACTGGGTGATGGTCGATCTGGCCGTCAGTCTCGACCACATTGCCGAAGGCAGCGTCAGCGACGGCATCACCAAAGGCGGAAAGCCTAATCCACCCGCGCCGGACAATGCCCGTCAGGGGCTTAACGATTACACCGGCTTCATGGCGGGGGACCCGGAACTGGGTGGCCAATACTTCGGCTACGACGGCCCGTGCCCGCCGTGGAACGACGAGCGCATGCACCATTACCACTTCGTGCTCTACGCGACCGACCTTGAACGCTGCCCCGTGAAAGGTGACTTCACGGGCGCCGAAGTCGAGCAAGCGCTCAAGGGTCACATACTGGCCAAGACCGAGGTGACGGGTCGGTACAGCCTCTATCCGGCCTTGCTGCAAAGCAGTTAGTCTTAACCGCCGCCCTTGCCGCTGTTGCCTGTCAACACCGACGTCGGGGCCTGGAAGTGCACTACTTCGCTGCGCTGAACGGGGCCCTTCTTACCGGGTGGTGACGGCTTGTAATGACGCGCGGCAATAATTTCCCGTGCGGCTTCTTCGTACTGCCCCGGCGGTTCGGCAGCTATCACATGGATGTTGTGTGCGCGCCCGTCGGCACCGACGGTAAAGCCCACCTGCACAAACCCCCTGAGCGTCTGCTGCGATTGCTTCGCACCTGCGCTGGTGCCCTGCCCCGGCACATGGGACAACAGATTGATGCCGCGGATGACAGTCAGGCCAACTGTCTGCTCCGGGTGATGCCCGGCAAACATGTATACCAGCCAACCCGCGCCGAAAAAAATCAGCGCGCCCGCAAGCACGGCGGCGACTGCGAAGCGCAAAAGTATGTGGAATCTGGACATGGCGGGATGCGCTGCACGCACATTCAGTAGCTTCAATTTAACAAACCCTCGCATCCGGCGAAAGGGGGTCGCCCCCGGAACCGTGTGTATCCGTTAAAATAACGGCGTTACTGGAACCTGTCTCGGACTGTGTAAGGAGTCACGATGCGTCTTGTCTGCGCTCTCGCCTCGATTCTGCTTGCCGCTGCAGCCCTGCCGGCTTTGGCCGCCAGCCCGGCCCCTGCCCAGTCCACCGCCGCCAGCGCGGCCCGGGGCCACGTACTCGCCACGACCTGTGTGTTCTGCCACGGCATAAAGGATTACACCGTGCCTTACCCGACCATGCACGTGCCGCTGATTGGGGGGCAGCACGCCAAATACATAGTCGATGCGCTCAAGGAATACGCCGCAGGTGATCGCCATTTCTCCACCATGCATGCCCAGGCGAGTTCACTGACCGATCAGCAGATACGCGATATCGCCGCCTGGCTCTCGAGCCTGCAATCCAGTCCACCGCCGACCAACGGCAACGTCAAGGCGCCCCCGTTTGCAGCCACATGCGCCACTTGCCATGGTGCACGCGGAGTCAGCACGAACCCGGAGTACCCGTCGCTGGCCGGGCAACATAGCGATTATCTGCTGCGCGCGCTGCAGGAATACAAATCGGGCAAACGCAAGAACGCCATTATGAACGGCATGGCCTCGGGCCTCACGCTACAGCAAATGCAGCAACTGGCCGACTACTTTGGCCGCCAGAAGCACGCTCTAAAACTGCTGCCGATGGCAGGACCCTGAGCCTGTTACGACGCCGAAGTAGTACTCAATAGCCGGCGGATGGCCGACACCAGATCGGAATCCGAGACACGGTCGGCTTCGGGGAAAATGCGGCGAATACGGCCGTGGCCGTCCACCAGCATCAGCGAATCGTTATGGGTGATGTCGTAATCCGGCTTGGCCTTGCTAGCCAGCGGATTCACGATCTCCGGCGGCGGCGTGTATAGCCCCTGTTTTTCCGCCACCGCAGCCTGACGGTCGGCCACGGCCTCGGGCACCTGCTCGTAATCCGCATGGAATCCGCCCGTCACTACCTGCCGAACTTGCTGCGGGGTACCGGTCAGGTACTGCCAGTGGGTGTCGTGCGGATCCCAACCGTATTGGCGCATGAATGCCGCCATGATCTTGGGCCCGGTATGGGCCGGATCCACGTTAAAGGCAACCAGTTGGACTTTGTCGGCCAGCTGCGCTGTCTTCAGCGCCTGCTCCAGGCTGACCAGATGCGCCGCAATCAGCGGACAATAGTCGGTGCAATAGGGAAACAGGAAGGTCACTACTTGCACCTTGCCGGCAAAGGTTTTCGATTGCACCGTATGGCCCAGCTGGTTGGTGAGCGTATAGTCGGGTGCCGTGCCCAGCACAGGCAGTCTGGAGTGTCCGCCCAGACTATGCGAATACCAGTACCCACCGCCAAAACCCAGGCCCAGGGCAAAGACTGCGAGTGCAAAATACAGGACAATACGCTTACTCACGGTGGTGACTCGAACTGAAGACCATGCTGCATTTTAAAGCCTTGCCGCGTTTGTTTGTTGCGGGAACGCCGATGCTGCTCCTGCTCGCGGCCTGTGTACACACGCCCGGCATGGTGCATCTGAACGATTCGGCACCCGCCTTCGACGGTCGGCTGGCCTACCGCTACACGGCCACGGCAACCGATTTCGGACCGCGTCCACCGGGCAGCGCGGCACATGCCAAACTGCTCGCCTGGCTCGAACACAAACTCGCCGGTACCGATTGGTCGGCGCAACCCTTCACGGCCAAAACGCCTGACGGGCCACTGCCGATGACCAATCTCATAGTCCGCTTTCACGGTACCCGACCCGGAGTGATAGTGATTGGTGGTCACTACGACACCCTCTCGCACCGACCGGATTTTGTCGGCGCCAATGACGGCGGCTCCTCCACCGGCATTCTGCTTGCCCTCGCCGATCACTTCCGCGCACATCCACCGCGCGGGCCAAGCGTATGGCTCGTGTGGCTCGACGGCGAGGAAGCCATACGCGAGTGGGTGGGCAACGATCACACCTACGGCAGCCGCCACCTGGCCAGACACTGGCGCAGCGATGGCACGGCGGCCCGCATCAAGGCCATGCTCGATCTGGACATGATTGGCGACCGCAACCTCGGCGTGGCGCTCGACAGTTCCGCCACACCGTGGCTGATGAACCTTGTCTGCGCGCAGGCGCGGCGCATCGGCGCGGGACCATACTTCTGCAATTACGTGGAAGGCGTCGGGGACGACGATACCGAATTTCGCGCAGCGGGTATGCCCGCAGCCGACATCATCGATTTCCACTATGGCCCGTCCAACGAATACTGGCACACCCCGCAGGACACGCTCGACAAACTCTCTCCGGAGAGCTTCCACATCGTCGGCAGCGTAGTGCTCGCCACCGTTCACGCACTGGGCGCACGGCAGCATCACTGACGCAGCATCTTTTTCGATTCAGCCAAATCATGGCCCACCGTATCCACGCTTGCGCAACTTTTCCAGAAATTCTTCACCCGGAGTTTTTTGCGTGCCGGAGCAGGGCACCTCGTGCGCGAACAAAGGCTGCAAGCCTTGCATAACGCGTGCAAACTGGGGGCTAATAGCCCTATTAATTTGATAATTGCTGGCAGGTACGTCGTAGCACCGATCGCCGATGCGATCGATTTCCGCGCCACTGCTCAAACGCATTCGTTCGGGCAATTCCAGCACCGACGACTTACGCAACGGCAAGGCCCGCAGTGAGAACGGAGCGGATCGAACATTGTGACGCTTGAAATAGTCTCCAAGCGCACGCCGCCAATGGATACCCGGTGTCGATCCCACCCGCGCACGTGGCAATGAAGGCACCGTCAGTTCGATTCTTCCTTGTATGACTGGCGCCAACTGCGGGCGCGCGACGGATCGCATCCTACCGCTTGCCTGCACGGGCATAGACGGCCGGGGCATCGGGCGCAGCATCGCGCTGGGCGCCACCTGTCGAGAATGCGGCTGGCGGGCTTGCGCGGCGCGAACGGGTGGTCTCTCTGCAAGCAGAGAAACCGAGAAGGTCCGCGACGGCTTACCTGCTCGCGGTGTGCGGATCAACGTCATCATGAGCACGAACAGGACGCCGGCCATCACGACGGCACACACGAGACACACGCCATACCCAAACCAATGGCCGCGCACCGACGCAAAATCGAAGCCGATTGTCGATATATGGCGCACTGCGTCCCGTTATTCTTTGGTAGCTACACCCCATCGGACATCCGCGACACGCTCGAGTTCGCACCAGCAGCCCAGGACATGAGGCATTTCATAACCACGGCAAAATACCGGCAACGGCTTTCGACCTTATGCTGGTCCATTTACTCAGGTCGAGTCAAACCGTGGACTCGACTAACCCTGCTTCTTTGCGGAAATCTGCTTGAGCAGCACCTGCACGGCCGCCTTGAGGCGAGCATCCTCGCCACGGTAGCTTTCGCCGAGCGGCTCGGCCACCGGCACATCGACCGGACGCGGGTGCAGTTCCATCGGCTTGCCTTCCGCCGTGGTGATGGTGATAAACGGCAGCCGCACGGTGAACCCGTTGATCAGTGGCACATCGGACGTATAGATGATCCAGCCCGCTGTCGGTTCGCCAACGACCTTGCCCAGACCTAGCTCTCGATAGCCTTCGGTGAAATCCTCGCCATCGGACAGCGTCACCCGGTTGGTGATGAGCACGGTCGGACGCTCCAGCGCACTTTGCCCGAGCAGCGGCCGAGCATTGACGCGCCGCATGCCACGGAAAGTCATGTTGAGGTAATGACGCCGCGCCAAAGCATCCAGCGCATAAGCGTTGACGAAACCGCCAAAGTTATTGCGCACGTCAATCACCACGCCTTCGCGGGTACCGTTTTTAGCATTGACCGCCCGATACAGACGTTGCAACGAACGCATCGACATGTCGGGTAAATCAATATAGCCTAGTCGGCCATGGCTGAGCTTGCTCACCATCGCCCGGTTGTGCTCGACCCAGGACTCGTAGATGAGCCGTCCAGCACTCCCGGCGTTGATCGGTTTGACTTTGACGTCACGACGGTCGCGACCGCTTGCGCTACCGGCCACGGTGAGTACGGTCTCCTTGCCGATGCGATTGGCCAGCAATGCATCGATATTGCTCTGCTTATTCAGCGAGGTGCCATCGATTGCCAACAGGTAATCGCCTGCAGCGACATGCCCTGCCACGTCGGCGGGCGATTGAGGAATCACCTCGCTGATCCGGAACAGGCCGTGCCGTTCATACGTCTCGGGATCAAAACGCAGACCGATGCGACCGATCACGTCAGGTTGGTGATGAGTGTTGTCGCGTACTCCGGAGTGCGACGAATCCAGTTCGCCGACCATCCGATTCAGTATTCGTGCGAGTGCGGAATTCGTCTGCGCACCTGCGACCAGGGGCGCATAACGCGTGTGTACCGCATTCCAGTTCACGCCATTCATCTTCGGATTGTGATAATTGACC
>JBOHZI010000159.1:0-5807 GCA_050738295.1 Gammaproteobacteria bacterium | reverse complement strand
GCAGCGAAAACAATCCTAACAACGTCCCCTTCGATACTTCGATTGTGACGCCGCCCATCTCGGCGACTTCGCTGCATGGTGCAACGACGCTGCGCTACAAGGCCAATTACCGCGAGTACGAGGGTCCGGAAGCACTGGATCTCGACATTACGACAGACGGTGGGACGACTTGGACCACGATCCGGCACTGGACGACCAGCTACGGAGGTTTCTTAGCGCTGCCGGGAGTCAGCGAGCAACTCGATATTGGATCGTATCTTCCGTCAAGCGGTGATTTCCAGCTGCGCTGGCGCTATTACAGCCCCGGCGGGTTTGTCGAGTACGCAATGATTGATGACGTCGAGATCGGAGCCTGCGATCCTGTTCCGGGCGGCCTCGTCATGGGGCAGGTGAGCGACGCTAATAGCGGAAACGGCATCCTTGGCGCGCATGTTGCGGATGGAAACGGCACGGGATCGGATACGGTCGAAAACTATTCCGATCCGAACCTTCCGGTTGGTTTCTATCTGTTCTTCGATGCGGCGGGCCAGCACACACTGAGCGCCAGCGCGTACAACAATTATGCGTCGCAAACGGCGGGTATAACGCTCAATAACAACAGCGTGGTGATGCAGAACTTTGCCCTCAAGTCGGCGCAGCTCGGCGTCGCTCCAGGCCAGTTCACGCTGCATGTGATGGTAAACAGTTCGGCGACCGCTTCGTTTGCGTTAAGCAACACCGGCAGCGCCTCGGGGCAGTACAGCATCGTAGGGATCAATGCGCCCATGCCGGCTACCCAGGAGTCACCTTCCGCTGCCATGAGTGGTGGTACGCCGGTCATCCGCAAGCCGGTTACCAATTCCGACTGGATCAAGGGTAGCTTGATGTGGGCCGAGCAACAGGCTCAGTCCAATGGCTCTATCCAACCGGGTTCGGTGCAGGCCCGCACGACGACCCACGTGCCCAGTTCGGCCAGCGTCGGTTCGGCATGGCAGGCTTTGGCGCCCTATCCGAAGGGGGGCGACGAGAAGGGGACCGACGACAACACCGTGGCGCGCGATCCGGTTACCGGCAAGCTCTATTCGATGGGCGGAAACTACCTCTATAGCAATACAATAGGAATAGACAGTACGGCTTATGTCTACGACCCGAAAACAGATGTCTGGTCACGTCTCCCGGATGCGCCGGTTGTGCGGGATGATGGAGCCTCGGCATTTATCAACGGCAAGTACTATGTTGTGGATGGCTGGTCTGGGGACGCGACTGCAAGTCCGATTGCGGAGATGGATATTTATGATCCGAGCACCGACCAATGGACGACGGGTGCGCCGGACCCGTTGCCGGTTGGAGGTGGTGCCGGTTATGCAACACTGAATGGTTCGTTGTATATCGTAGGGGGATGTGACAACGGCGCTTGCCAGGGTCCGTCGAGCGCCGTGCAGGTTTATCACCCCTATTCGAATAGCTGGACCCAGGTTGCCAATTACCCTCACACCGTCAGGTTCCCTTCCTGCGGTGCGATCGAGGGCATGCTTTACTGTGCGGGCGGGATTCGAGCGAACAGCAGTGGCAGCTCTGTCGCTGAATCTGATGCGTACGTCTACGACCCGTTGTCGAACAGTTGGTCGCACATTGCACCGATGTTCGTGCCGCTCGGTGAATCCTTGTATTCAGCGGCGAACGGCCTGCTCATGGTGGCCGGTGGCATTGATGGATCCGCCAACCTCGTGAATGAAACCGAGGCCTATGACCCACAGACCAACAGTTGGATGTCGTTGCCCAATCTGCCGGGGCCGATTATGCGAGGCGGTTACGCATGCGGCTTCTATCAAATTGGCGGGGTCATTGGCTATAGTAACAAGCACTCTGTATTGACCAAAGTTTCGAGAGTGCTGCCCGGCTACACGCAGGGATGCGGGATATTGCCGAAGGCTTCCTGGCTCACCACCGCGCCGGCCTCCGGTACGGTCCAGGCTGGTTCTTCTGCAAATATAACGTTCACCGTCGATGGCACCGGACAGAAAGCGAACACGAGTTCCAGAGCCTACCTAAGTATCGCGAACAAGTCACCTTACGGCCCCATAAATGTGCCGGTGACCGTGGATTGGGATCCGCAGCCGGTGGCCCTCAAGGTTTCGGGTACGGCCGATCCCGGTTCGGCCCAGAAGGGAACCAACGTAACCTTTGACTTCACCGTGACTAACGAAGCAATCAAGGGTGATGGTGCAGCCACCGAGACCGTGTTGACGGTTGTTCTCCCGGCCAGCATGAACTTCGTCAAGGAACAGGGCAGCAGTTGTTCGTCGAACGCGGGCATGGTCATTTGCCCGATAGACGACCTCGCCCAGGGCGACAAGACGGATGTCGTTATTGTTGCGCAGGCGAACGCGGGCGGTGCGTATCAGGTAACAGCTACGGCTACGGCCAATGAACCGCAGGACAGCTCGGTCGATAACACGACGACCGTGTCCAACAAGGCTCAAGCCAAGGCACAGACGTCGAGCAGCGGTGGTGGCAGCTTGGGCTTGCCCATCCTGGTGTTGCTGCTTGGCTTGGCGGTAGGCGTCGGCCGTAGACGGCGTCCGAGCCGCTAGTTCTCTCGACCTCGATCAGAGGTGTTAGGGGGTGGCCGTGAAAACAGCCACCCCTTTTTTATCTGGATCATCGGGAGGGGGCAATGTTATGGCGAGCGACATCAACCACAAGAGGCGAACGTTAGCCATCCTCGGCATCAGTGAAGCGGAGGAGCGGGTTTATCGCTGGGTACTTGAGCATCGCGGCGCGAGTGTTTCGGAAACCGCACGTGCATTGTCGCTTGGATTGAGAAAGGCACAGAGTCTGCTTGAATCCATAGAGGCCAAGGGCCTGGTGACGCATTCGCCCGAACGGCCACGCCGCTATATCTCCGCTTCGCCGCATGTCGCTCTGGGAGCGATATTCCTGCAGCGGCAGAAAGCCTTGTTGGAGACTCAACGGGCTATTCATGAGTTACAAGAACAGATGAATGTCGCTCATCATGAAGGCGAGCGTAAACAGATGGTCGAATTGATTACCAGCCGTGAGGGCGAGCGCCAGATTCTGGAACAGATGGAGCGCACGGCTCAGGAGGAGTTTATTACACTGATGCGCCCGCCAATACGCATATCACGGTTAGACGTGCCGGTCGAGGAGGAGCATCCTTTCCAAGGCGAAGCGAGAGCCAGGGGAGTGCGTTACCGCAGTGTAGTTGATGCCGACCTTATGGAGGTACCTGAATTCCTGAGTGGGATGCGCTCCGACATGGGGGCAGGCGAGGAAATAAGGGTTATTCCGGATTTGCCGCTTAAATTGGTTCTCGCCGACCATCGCCTCGCGCTTATTCCGTTGAATCTGGAAGACTTGAACAGCGCGGCATTGCTGGTGCGTTCTTCGGCGCTCCTCAATGCGCTCTATGAATTATTCGAAATGTTCTGGGAGAGGGCCGTCCCCATTTCTTTTACGCAAAAGGACGAACTGCAATTCGGTGATCTCCAGTTGCGATTAAGCGAACAGGCCAGGGAACTGATAGCCCTGTTGGCCTCCGGTCTGAATGATAAAGCCATTGCCTGCGGCATGAGCATTTCCAAGCGCACCTTCGAGCGAAGGATAGTCGATCTCATGCAGGCCTTTAATGCGCGCTCGCGTTTCCAAACCGGTTGGCTTGCTGCCTTGCGCTTGTCCGGAAGAGAACTGCAGGCTGCATCGAAAGGCGATGAACGTTCCGAGGCTGAACAGTCGCGTCGCTAAAACGACCGCAAAAAATAACGAGAAAAGGAGGTTTGACGGTTTGCCGTCATGACGCCAAACCGCCGCTAAAAACTATAGGCAACACGGAACAAAGCTGCAAAACTACGAACCTGTTTTTCCGAACGACCTTGGGGGATGACGATATGAGTCGTAAATTACGCGTTACCGCGCTTGGGCTGTCCATGTCCACAATACTTTTCGGCGCGGTCTTTGTATCCGTTTCTTCGGCCTCGCCAGTCGGCACGCACACGGCGAGTCAGTACAAGTCTTCGGGACTTACTCGTCACGACATTGCCAATGCGCAAAAGAGCGGCATGCCGAGTCGCCTCGTTGCGATGGCACCGCAGAGTAATTTGAAGCTTGTCGCGCGCGCGACCAAAGTCGGTCCGCATGCGCTTGATTCCACGATCAAGCTTACTGTGGGCCTGAATCTGCGTAACGAAATAAAACTCAAGAGTTTCCTGGAGCAGGTGCAAAATCCGCATAGCTCGGTTTACCACCAGTGGTTGACACCGGGAGAGTTCACCCGACTCTATGGGCCGACCAAGGCGGAGGTGGCTCGCGTCGAGCAGTTTCTCAAGGCGCAGGGCATTAATGTGCTCAATGTCTCTGCCAACCGTGTTCTGATTCATACTGAGGCGACGACCGCGAAATACGAGCATGTCCTGGGTATCAGGATCAATGACTACAGGCTGAATGGGCGCAGCTTCTACAGCACGCCGGACAGTCCGGAGTTGCCACGCGCACTTGCGCCGCTCGTAAACGGCATTCTCGGGCTGAACGGCGGGGTTCGGATGCGGCCGCATCTTTTAGGGAAGACGGTTTCCATACAGTCTTCTCAGGCGCCGCCGCCCGCTACTACCGGTGCTTACCTCAACCAGTTGCAAATGGCCAAGGCCTACGACTGGCCTTCGTTGACCGACACGAGCAACGGTGCCGGGGAGACGATTGCGATCCTGTCCTATGCGTCTGTCGGCCTTTCAATGAGCGACGTCCACAGCTACTGGAGCGGGCTCGGCCTGCCGGATCACGATGTGAGCATCGTCAACGTGGACGGCTCGCCTATCAGCGGCGGCGAAGGCGAAACCACGCTCGATCTCGAGTACAGTGGGGCCATGGCGCCGGGCGCGAATATCATTTTGTATGAAGGCGACAACGCGAGTTTAACCACAACCGCCGACGTCATCAACGCAATGCTGACCGCCAACGTGGCGGATGTGGTCTCCACGAGCTGGGGGCTTTGCGAAGCCGAGGTGCCGAATATTTCCACCATTGAGCCGCTCCTGAATCAGGCCGCCGCGCAGGGCATCTCGATGTCCGCCGCCGCGGGCGACGGCGGTTCCTCCGACAACCGCCTCATCGGGGGCAGCTATACCTGTGATAATGGCTCCAACGATAATGCGGATTTTCCCTCCTCCAGCCCCTATGTGCTGGCAGCGAACGGTACCGCACTTACGATCTCCGATACGAGTGGAACTTACGGCTCGGAGACGGCATGGCCCCACACCGGTGGTGGCGACAGTAACGTATTCGAGCAACCGAGCTGGCAGACCGGTCCCGGCGTACCGAATTCCGGCAACCGCATGAACGGCGACATGGCCATGGATGCCGGCGGCAAAGGTCTCTTGTTTTATCTGGGCGGGGCATGGGTTACCAACGGGGGTACGAGTTTTGTCTCGCCGGAGTTTGCCGGCCTGTTCGCGGTGGCGGACAGTGAGAACGGCAGCCGGTTAGGACAGTCCAATGAGTTGCTCTATAGCGACGTTAACGCCGGCAATTACGCGAGTGACTTCCGTGATGTCACGACGGGAAGCAATGGGGCCTTTAACGCCGGCCCCAACTGGGATTATCCCACCGGCTGGGGCAGTCCCAAGGTGACGAGCCTGCTCTCTCACATTGGCATACAGGGTCCCAAGGGAACGCTTGCGGGTACGGTAGACGCCGCTGCGAGTGGTTCCGCGCTGGTCGGTGCCAAAATTACGTCGGGAATACACAACACCGAATCGCAGTCAGACGGCAGCTATTCGTTGACGTTGCCGGCCGCGGCAACCGCCCAGACTGCT
>JBOHZI010000158.1:0-5810 GCA_050738295.1 Gammaproteobacteria bacterium | reverse complement strand
ACTTCTCTCCTCATTCCTTGCCAGCCACGCGCAAAGACTCCGGCTCGACCGCGTATGCATAGATCAGAGGTTCCCAACCTCAGCCGACAACCAAACGTTCGGCCTCGTCAATATCGACGCCGACCAAGCGTGACACGCCGGGTTCCTGCATGGTGACACCGATCAATTGCTTGCACACGCCCATGGTGCTGCGGTTATGCGTAATCAGGATGAACTGCGTGCGCTTCGACATCTCCCTCACCAATTGGCTGAAACGTTCGATATTGGCTTCGTCCATGGGCGCATCCACCTCATCAAGCATGCAGAACGGCGCCGGATTCAACTCGAAGATCGAAAATACCAATGCCACCGCTACCAGGGCCTTTTCACCGCCGGAGAGAATCTGAATCGTGGCGTTTTTCTTGCCCGGCGGACGCGCGGTAATTACCACGCCCGCATCCAGCAGTTCCTCGCCCGTCAGTACCAGCTCCGCCTGGCCGCCTCCGAACAAACGGGCAAATAATTCCTTCAAGCGCACATTGACTTGATCGAAGGTTTCCTTGAAGCGCGCACGGGTTTCGCGATCAATCTTGTGGATCGCGGTTTCCAGCGTTTGCAATGCTTCGGTCAGATCGGCGTGCTGATGCTTGAGATATTCTTCGCGCTCGGACTCAGCCGCGCACTCGTCGATGGCCGCCAGATTGATCGCGCCCAGGCGCTGAATCTTCCCGGTAACCTCTTCGAGTCGGCGTTCCCATTCGATCACGTTGGCCTCGTCCTCAATATCGGCCAGTACAGCGGCGGCCTCGGCGCCGATTTCCGTCATTTGCTCAACCAGACCTTCACGGCGCGTCTTCAGTTCCTGCGCCGACAACCGCGCGCTGGCCAGTTCTTCGCGCAACTCGGTGACGCGTTGAGCCACGGCACGGCGTTGGTGATCCAGTTCGCTGACGCGGGCCTCGACGCTAGCGGCACGATCCCGCGCCTGCGCCAATTCCTCATTGATCCGCCGATGCGCGTCCAGGCGGCCGTCCAGTTCCTTTTGCAGATTCGTGGCCGGATCGGTCGCCTCTTCCAGCTGGTGCTGAAGCCGTTCGCGCTCGGCGGCCAGGCTCTCGCGTTCCTCACGCAGGCGCGCCGTAGCCTGCTCGCCCGCCGCCAGTTGCGCGCGCAAGGATTCAATCTTGAGTGCCAGCGCCTCGCGTGCATCCGCTCCTGCTTCCGCGTCATTGCGCACGGCTTGCACCCTGACGCGCACCGCTTCCAGCTGCGCTTCATGATCCGGTCGTTCGGCCTCGAACCGAATGACCGTTTCGCGCGCGTGAGCCAATTCCTCAGCCAGTCGTTCGCCCTTTTCGGACAACGCATGCAGGCTGCGCTCGATTTCCCCGGTTTCGTTGCCGATGCCTTCCAGTCGCTCGACGGCGCTACGTTCCCGGCCCGCGGTTTCGGCCTCGGCAGCCAGCCCCGAAGCCAGCGCTTCCTGGGCACCGCGCGCCACACCGCGGGCCTGCACATAGGCCTGCTCGGCCGCATGCAATGCCTGCTCGGCCGCATCCCGTGCCGCTTCGGCCTCGCTGACGGCGCGGGTCAGATCTTGCACGCGCCGCTGAAGTTGTTCGCGCTCACGCTCGCGGCCGATGAGTCCCGCTTGTTCATTGACCGGCCGCGAAACGCGCAGCCATCCGCGCCCGATCCATGTCCCGTCGGCAGTAATGATCGACTCCCCAGCAAACAGTTGTTCACGCCGACTCCACGCGGCCTCGGCGGTCTCGGCCGTATAAATCCCGTGCAGCAGCTCATGCACCATGGCCGGTGCAGCGGAAGACAGCCGGGCCGCCAGCGTACCTGCTGGTGCCGCTACGGTCGCCGGAGCGAGTTCGGTCAATGTCAGACTACCAGCGCTCAGTCGATGCAATGCATTCAGACGTGCCGCATCGAGACGTTCGACGGCCACCGCGCCAAGCTGCGCGCCCAGAACCACTTCCACCACCCATTCCCAGCCGCTTTCTATGTCCAGGACAGCTGCCAGACGGCGTGCTTCGCCCAGGTTCTGTTCGTTCAACCAGGCATCAGCTGCCTGACCGGTGTTTTCGGCCCGCATCAGCGCATTGAGCGATTCGAGCCGCCCGGCATCGCTGGCCAGTTCGTTACGTTTTTGTGCGAGCTGTTCACCCGCCGCACGCTGTGCCCGGCGGCGCTCGGTAACCGTTGTCTCCGCCTGCTCCTGGGCCGCTTCGGCCTGACGCGTGCGATCGCGCAACGCCTCGACTTCGGCCCGTGCCTGCGCACCGGCACTGCCCAACGCTTGCTGTTCCAGACGCTCGCGTTCCGCGATCAGCCGCGCCATCCGGTCACGCAGACTACGCTCGTTCTGAGTGGCGGCAGCGGATTCGGTTTCGGCCACGGCCAGCGCGCGCCGCGCTTCGGCCAGCGCTTCACGATGCTCGGCATCCGCCTGGCGGCTGCTATTGGCCTCGGTCTCAACGACTTTCTGGGCCTCACGGGCCTCGCGTGCACGAGCTTCCGCCCGTTCCAGCAAGGGTGCCTGACGTTCCAGTTCGGCGCGTAATTCGGTCGCCCGGCCGGCGTCTTCCTCGGCCCGGCGCGTGTTTTCGTTTAATTGGCCACCCAGCGTCACCAGGCGTTCTTCGCTCAACGCTCGTTCGCGCCGGGCCCCGGCAATGGCTTCTTCCAGCCGCGCAATTTCGGTCTGCAACTCGAAGTAGCGTTGCTGCACCCGGTTGGCGCCGTCCACCGCCTCCTCGTGCTCGGTACGCGCAGTGGTCAGATCGCGTTCCACGCTGCGCTCGCGAGTCACCTCGGCTTCCACCGCCAGACTCTGCTGCCGCGCCGAATCCTCGCGCCCTTCGAGCTCCGCTTCCAGCGCCTGCATGCGCAGCGACAGGAGTTCGGCTCGCAGACGGCGCTCTTCGGCCTTGTGTTCCTTGTAGCGCTCAGCTGCGCGGGCCTGACGTCGCAAATGGGCCAGCCGCTTGCTGACCTCTTCCACCAGATCGTCCACCCGTTCCAGATTTTCGCGGGTATGGCGGATGCGGTTCTCGGTCTCGCGCCGGCGCTCCTTGTAGCGCGAAATGCCGGCCGCCTCTTCCAGATAGTCGCGCAATTCTTCGGGCTTGGATTCCACCAGGCGGCTGATCGTGCCCTGCTCGATGATGGCGTAACTGCGCGGGCCAAGGCCGGTGCCGAGGAAAACATCGGTTATGTCCTTGCGCCGGCAGCGGGTACCGTTCAGAAAATAGCTGGACACGCCCTCACGGTCGAGGCTGCGACGGATGGAAATCTCGTTCCACTGCGCATATTCGCCACCGAGGCGGCCTGCGCTGTTGTCGAACACCATCTCCACCATGGCCGTTCCGGCGGGCTGACGGGCCGTGGAACCGCTGAAAATGACATCGGCGATCTGGCCGCCGCGCAGCTGCTTGGCCGAGCTTTCGCCCATCACCCAGCGCACGGCGTCGATGACGTTGGACTTACCGGACCCGTTCGGTCCGGCCACACCCACCATGGCGCTGGGAAACTCGATCACGGTGGGGTCGACGAAGGACTTGAAACCAGCCAGTTTGATTCGTTTGAGGCGCATTCGGGCGTAGAACGTGGTCTTGAAGTGAGTAGTGTAAATTATTGCCCATGACAACCGCCCCATCAAAAAGCCTGGAAACGTTCCCGAACCCCGAACCGGGGCGGGATTACACCATCCGCATGGACTTGCCGGAATTCACCTGCGTGTGCCCGCTGACCGGCCAGCCCGATTTTGCGCGCCTCAATCTGGAATACGTGCCCGAGGCGCTGTGCGTGGAACTCAAGAGCCTGAAACTCTACCTGTGGTCGTTTCGTGACGAAGGCGCTTTCCACGAGGCCATCACCAACCGGATTGCCTCGGATCTGGCCGGCGCGCTTGAACCCCGCTTTCTGCGCCTGCGCGCCATTTTCAATGTGCGCGGCGGCATCTATACTGAGATCGTGGCCGAGCATCGCGCGGATGGCTGGGTCGCGCCGCCTCCCGTCGGGCTGCCGTGAATCCCGGCGAGAACTTCATCACCGGCTTTTTTGCCGGTTTTCGCGACATGACCGAGGGCCTGGGACTGATTACCGAGCCCGGCCTGCGCCGTCACGCGATACTCCCACTGCTCTTGTCGGTAATCGTGTTTGTGGTGCTGCTGATTGTGGCCATCTACTACTTCGGCGGGCTCGTGGGCTGGGTGGACGGACACTTGCCAGCCTGGCTGGCCTGGGCCTCGTGGCTGCTGTGGATCGGTCTCGTCGCCGCCTGGATATTCGGTTTCTATTTCTGCTTTACCGTGGTGGTCGGCATCATCGGACTGCCTTTTTTCATGGCGCTCACCAATGCCGTGGAACGGCGCATGACGGGGCGCCTGCCCGATACCCACCGCGATATGCTCTATCTCACCTGGATCGGCTTCTGGCGCCAGTTCCCACGTCTTGGGCACCTGTTCGTGTGGCTGATCGTGGTGTGCCTGATCAGCCTGGTACTGTTTTTCATCCCATTGGTGAACGTGCTGATTGCCCCGCTCTGGTTCCTGTTCGGCGCCTGGGCCTTCGCGGTGATGATGAGCGATTTCCCGCTCGGCGCGCGCGATCTGCCGTGGCGCGAGCAACATGCGCTAATCCGCCATGCTCGCGGACGAATATTCGGCTTCGGAATAGCCGCCTCGTGCATGGCCCTGGTGCCGGTACTCAACCTGTTTCTGCTGCCCGCAACCACGGCCGGAATCACCGTATTGTGGGTTGAGGTACTGGAACCCGACACCCTGATTGAGCGTGCCCATAACCTCGCAGCGTAAACTGTCCACCTGTGGCTCGGATCGCCGAGCTTGCAGTAAATGCCTACTTCCGGTATAACTCACCGGCTTTCATTCATAACGCAGGAGCGCCCCCATGGCGGCAACTCGCGCCAAGACCTCAGGCAAGAAAAAGCCCACCCGGAAAAAGACGCCGGCGGCCAAGACCACTACCCGCAAGAAAACGGTGGGCAAAAAGGCCGTGAGCCGCAAGAAAACTGTCTCCAAAAAGACAGTGGCAAAAAAAGCTGTTCGCAAAAAAACCGTTGGCAAGAAAGCGCCAACGAGAAAGGCCACGCTGAAAAAGATCCCGGCACGCAAGAAGACGCCTGCCAGGAAGCCGGCGACAAAAAAGACTGCACGCAAATCGACCAAGCATCAACCCAGCCTGGTCGAACAGATTGCGCCGTACAAGGTCAAACGCGGCGAAACCTACATGAACGAGGATCAGCAAGCGCATTTCCACGACTTGCTCATGGCCTGGAAAAACGATCTCATGGAAGAGGCCGACCGCACCGTGCACCATATGCAGGACGAGGCCAGCAACTTCCCCGACCCCAACGACCGGGCCAGCCAGGAATCGGAATTCAGCCTGGAACTGCGTACACGCGACCGCGAGCGCAAACTGCTGCGCAAGATCGACAAAACGTTGAAACGGGTGGAAACCGACGATTACGGCTGGTGCGATGCCTGCGGAGCCGAAATCGGCATTCGCCGTCTGGAAGCGCGACCGACCGCAACTCTG
Source organism: Gammaproteobacteria bacterium (assembly GCA_050738295.1). Lineage (GTDB taxonomy): Bacteria > Pseudomonadota > Gammaproteobacteria > JAKDMP01 > JAKDMP01 > JBAUSV01. The sequence continues at coordinate 263 of JBOHZI010000158.1, read as the reverse complement.
TGCTTCGACTGCAAGACGCTCGACGAGATCCGCGAGCGCCAGAAAGGCGGCTAAGAGAACACTACTCAAGGCGCTCTGAATAAAGGCATCCCGGCTTGTTGTAGACTCTCAGCTACCGCAGTCCTGTGTGGCACAAATAGCAACCCATTGTGTGGACTGCCCCCGGTCTACTAGACACATCCCAGCCTCACGCCGAAGCCCGTTCGAAGGCCTCGGGACTGATGCCACCGAGGTGGCTATGTCGTCGGACGCGATTGTAGAAC
>JBOHZI010000157.1:0-5820 GCA_050738295.1 Gammaproteobacteria bacterium | reverse complement strand
TGGTGGCCGACAAGCGCGCGGATATTGCGGTGCTGACAGGTATGGGGTTCACGCCGCGCGGCATCCTCGCGGTGTTTGTGAGTCTCGGCGCCACGATCGGCGTGATCGGCATTGCACTCGGGCTGGCCGCGGGGCTTGCGATTGCCTTTAACGTGAATGCGATTGTCGAGAGCCTCGGTCATCTGGTTGGGCACCCCCTGTTTGCCGCCGGGTCGATAGCGCTTTCCGGTTTGCCCTCGCGGGTGGATCCGTTGCAGGTGGGTTTGATCGTGATCGTGGCCGTGGTGTTGGTCATTGTGGCGGCCTGGGTGCCGGCTCGACGCGCTGCGCGTTTGCCGCCGGCACGCGCCTTGAGCGGAGAATAAGTGGAGAGTAAAGCGTGACGGAAACGAGTGTGAATCCGGTGTTGATGGCCCGCGGTCTGGTCAAGGTGTATCGCGAGGGCGGGGTCGAGCAGCGCGTACTCGACAAGGTGGATGTACAGTTGGAACCCGGCGAACGGGTGGCGCTGCTCGGTGCCTCCGGTAGTGGCAAATCCACGTTGCTGCATCTACTTGCCGGGCTCGATGTGCCCACGGCGGGTGAAGTGACGCTCGCTGGCGCACGACTGGATACGCTGAATGCGGCGGCTGCTGCACGGCTGCGCAATCGTGCTTTGGGTTTCGTGTATCAGTTTCATCATTTGCTCATGGAATTTTCCGCGACCGAGAATGTGGCGCTGCCGCTGATGATCGGCGGCATGAATGCACGCCGTGCGCAGCGCGAGGCACGCTCGCTGCTGGCGCGTGTCGGGCTGGCTGATCATGCCGGCAAACGACCGGCCAAACTGTCCGGCGGCGAGCGTCAGCGGGTGGCCATTGCACGTGCGCTCGCTACACGCCCGGCGGTGGTGCTGGCCGATGAACCCACCGGCAATCTCGACGAGGCGACCGGCGCCGAAGTCTATGCACTGATTCTCGAGCTCAACCGCGAGGCAGGCACGGCGTTTGTCGTGGCCACTCACGATGTGACGCTGGCACGCGCCGCCGGACGCATTCTGCGCCTGGAGCATGGACGGTTGGCGACGGCATGAATTTTTCATTGGCGTGGCGGTTGCTTTTTGTGCGCGGGCGCATGACAACGCTGCTCGCCGGTGTCGCCGTCGGCGGCGTAACACTTGGCGTGCTAGTGCTGACCACCGTGCTTGCCGTCATGAATGGTTTCGAGACCACGCTTTCGCACAAGTTGGTGGCACTGGGCGCGGCGGTTACTGTGACCTCGCCAACCACGACCAGCGACTGGCAAGATCTCGCCGCACGGCTGGAGCGCGCGCCCGGCGTAGTGGCTGCGGCGCCACGGCTGAATGGCGAGGCTTTGCTCATGCATCACGGCGAACTGGCGGCGGTTGCGGTGAGCGGCATCGATCCTGGCGCCGAGGCGCGCGCTACCGATCTCGGTCAGCGCCTGACCAGCGGTCGGCTCGCAGCGCTCGGTGCGGTAAACCATCAACTCATCGTGGGCAAGGCACTAGCCGACACGTTACATTTAAAGACGGGCGATGAACTGACGGTACTCACTGCGCGTAACGGTTCCACCGCGTCGAGTTTCGCGCCAGCCTTGCAACGCTATCGGGTGGCCGGCATTTACCAACTCGGAATTTACCAGGTGGAACAGCATCAGGTGTATACGGATCTGGCGGATGCGCGTGCGTTGTTTCCAAACGCCGGAACGCCCACGCTTGCCTTGCGTCTGCATAATCCGCTCGCGGCGCCGGCTGCTGCTGCACGGCTGCGCACGCAACTCGGCCCGCGTTACGTGGTGACCGACTGGACCGAACGTCAGGCTAATCTGTTTGCCACCATCGGTCTGGAAAAACGCATGCTGTTCATCGTGCTTGCTGCCATTCTCGCAGTGGCAGCGTTCACGGTGGTGGCGACGTTGATCGTGGCCGGACTCGACCGTGAAGCCGATATCGCTGTTCTCAAGACGCTTGGCCTGACGCCGCGCCGCATTGCCGCCGTGTTCATGACTCAGGGGTTGCTGCTCGGCATCGTCGGAACCGTGCTTGGTTTGGGCCTGGGAGCGGCTCTCGCGTTGAACGTCAATCATCTGCTGGCCGGTCTGGATCATGTGTTCCACACTCAGTTGCTGCCGCCTTCGGTGTATCTGATCAGCGCCTTGCCCGCGCATTTCCGTTGGCAGGAGATGACGGCCACGGCCGGCGTGGCTTTGCTGCTGTGCCTGTTGGCGGCTGTGTATCCGGCGGTGCGCGGCGCGCGCTTGCCGCCGGCCGAGGCGCTGCGTCACGAATGAGGGATGAAAAACGATATCCGGGTCTCGCCGTTTTGGCGCTGGCCTGGGTTGGAGGCGGTACCTTGGCGCTGGCCGGCGCTACGCTGATTCCGCTATGGATTCTGGCCGTTGCAACTGCTGTTGCTTTGCTCGGTGCGCTTCGATTACGACCCATGCTGATCATTGCTGTGGCATTGGCCGGCGGTTTATGGACGACCCACGCGGCCCGGCATGGTCTGGCTGCCCGGTTGCCGCACGCGCTCGAAGGGCAAACTCTCACCGTGGTCGGACACGTGGTGAAACTGCCGCGTAATGAGCCGCAGCGCGCACGCTTCACCTTGCGGGTCGATAGCGCCCACACGGCACAGGGATCACGGGTTCCCGGACTGCGGCAGATCGCGCTGAGCTGGTATCGTCCGCCTGCGGTAACGCCCCGCGTCGGCGAACGCTGGCAGTTGCAGGTGCGTCTCAAGCGGCCGCGTTCACTCAGCGATCCGGGCAGTTTCGATTACGCCGGCTGGGCCTTTGCGCATGGCATTGATGCCACTGGCTATGTGTATCACAATCACGCCACGCGTCTGGCGCCCGCCGGCGCTGGATTGGGGCCGTTACGCGCACGCATTGCTGGGGCCGTGCACCGGGCGTTGCCTGGCAGTCCGTGGGCAGGGTTGGTGGCAGGGCTCGCCGTGGGTGCTCGTGGCGGCATAACGCAGGCGCAGTGGCAGACTTTGCGCGCGACTGGCACCTCGCACCTGCTCGCCATTTCCGGGTTGCATCTGGGTCTGGTGGCGGCACTGGTATTTTTGCTGACGAGCCTGATCGTGCGCCGTATTCCCGCGCTTACCCGGCGGGTGCCGGTTCGCCTGACGGCCGCCACTGCGGGCATGCTCGCTGCGCTCGTGTATGCCGCACTCGCCGGGTTCAGCCTGCCCACGCAGCGCGCCCTGATCATGCTCGCCGCGCCATTATTGGCGTTGCTCTGGCGTCGTCGTCTGGGTGTGGGGGCGGCGTTGGGGCTGGCCGCTGTGGCGGTGACCCTGATTACGCCACTAGCCGTGCTTTCGGCCAGTTTCTGGCTGTCTTTCGGCGCTGTGAGCGCGCTCGCCTGGGGGCTCGCCGGTCACCGCGGACGCGGCTGGTTGCGTCCGCAATGGGTGGTGTCGCTGGGCCTGATCCCACTGTTGGCCCTGTTTTTCGGGCGCATTCCCGTGCTTGGCCCGCTGGCCAATCTGGTGGCGATCCCAGTCGTGGGCTGGCTGGCGGTGCCGCCGGCGCTGGCGGGTGCCCTCGCCGAAGCGCTGCACGCGGGCTGGGGCGCGCCGCTGTTTCATGTCTCAGCTTTTGTGCTGGCTAATTTCTGGCCGTTTCTCGAATGGGTGCAGGCGCGCAGCTTTGCCACTGTCGCGGTTTCGCCGGCACCGTGGGTTTTGGCTACGGCGGTGCTGGGCACGGTCTTGCTGCTCGCGCCGCGCGGGCTCGGCGTGCGCCTGGCCGGGATCGGCTTGCTGCTGCCGCTGTTCTGGCCGCCCGTTGCTGCCATTACGCCCGGTGGTTATCGGGTGACGGTGCTCGATGTGGGGCAGGGTCTGGCCGCCGTGGTGCACACGCAGCATCATGTCTTGCTGGTCGATACCGGGCCGCGCTGGTGGGGCGGTAGCGATGCGGGACGCAGCATCGTCATTCCGTATCTGCGCGCACGCGGTTTGGGCGCGCCGAGCGAAGTGGTGCTCTCGCACGCCGATTCCGACCATTCCGGCGGCCTCGCTTCAATCGAACGGCAGTGGCCGAATCTGTTCGTGCTGTCGGGGGTGTCCGGCGCCGCGCACCCCTGTCATCGCGGCGAGCATTGGCAGTGGGACGGCGTTGCCTTTCGCATTCTTGGCCCCGACCAGGGCGTGCAAGGTTCGCGCAACAACCGGTCCTGCGTGCTCAAGGTCAGCGGCCCCGGCGGCAGTGTTCTGTTCCCGGGCGACATCGAGAGCGAAGGCGAGCAGAATCTATTAAACGATGGCGCGAGTCGCCTGACCGCACAAATTCTCGTGGCACCGCATCACGGCAGCAACACCTCTTCGACGCCGCCATTCATCAAAGCCGTGAATCCGCGTTACGTAGTGTTTTCGACCGGCTATCGCAACCGCTACCACTTCCCACGCCCGACGGTGGTCGCACGCTACCGCGCGTTGGACGCGAACCTACTGAACACCGCCCACACCGGCGCAGTTACATTCATCGTAAATGCAACAAACGGTGTGCAGTTGGTATCCCAATATCGAATGGATCACGTCCATCCCTGGACCGACCCCTAGTCAGTCTATTGAAAAACTACTGCGCTTGACGTCTTGAACGCGGGCGGTGCCCGGAATGCTCATGAGGAAACCCGAATAACGGCTCTGACCTCTTTACCCTCTTTAGTGCAGCATGAACCCATACCGCGTATTATCCCAGAACAGAGGAATTAATCAGAGGTTCCCTACATCTATCAGGAAAATTTTAGGTTGCATAAAAACGGCACTTTTGCAAATTAGCGTTGTCATTTCAGCTTTTCTCTTGAATTAGACAATCCAGTCTGCTATCTTCCAGTACGCCTATTTCTAGAATGCGCACAGCCAGTGGGGAAGATCGACCCATGAGTAAAATAGGCACTGCTAATACATACGAAGTCCGTATCGATGAAGAAATGTGCAACGTATATGTCGTCAAATCCGGCGATGTCGTATGGAAGGCCTATGGTTCGTTTCGCGGGATGCACATCGAGCAAAGTGGCTCGTCAGAATCATCGGCTCTTTCGCATTGGCGACGTATTGCCGAATTTGAGGCTTCAGCTTAGTGCTGTGAGCGGGAAACCTAGATTGGGCGTTAGCGTTCTTATAGAACTAGCGTTGGAGAAATGCCACCTCAACCGGGAGAAACTAAATGAAATTATCAATCAAATCGATCCTGCTTATTGCAAGTTTGATACCTGTTTCTGCATATGCAGGCCCTTACTGCACGCAACTTGTTAAATTCGCTACTGGCGTCGGAAAAAATCACGACCAAGGGTTGCCAATTTCAACCTCTCAGCAGCTCGTCAAAGAGCATTATCAAATGATGAAACAGCTTGTATATCCGAATCTGCCAGAGAAAGATATGCTCAAAACCATCCAGTACATATACGACAATAACCTGGGCGCATCACAGGCGCACCATCGATTCTCAACGGTTTGTGCGGAATTGGAGAAAAAAGGGAAAATAAAGGAAGATAAACATTAACAATGCACTCTAGCGATGCTTGGCGTGAGCTAGGCTCCACAAAAGGTAAAAGTAAAAAAGCTATGTATAAATTTACACGCCCCGACAATTGGGAAGAAATCGAAGACTTCTTAGAGCAAACCGGAGGCACGGACTGTGAAGAACAAATAGCTAAATCCGGGTACAACCCTCGACCAGATGCAACTATTGGTACGCCAGAGTTCGGAGCCTTAGCAATAGAAATATATTCATCGGCAAATGATCATCGAGTTGATACTCCTTATGATTTTTTGGTGTGTATTGAAATCGCAGGTGTAGGAT
>JBOHZI010000156.1:0-5826 GCA_050738295.1 Gammaproteobacteria bacterium | reverse complement strand
GCCGTCAGCACGATCGCATCGAACGGCGCCATTTCGGCCCACCCCATACTGCCGTCGCCGTGACGCAGACTCACGTTGCGCAAGCCCAGCTCCAGCAGATGTCGGCGCGCTCCGGCCATCAGGACACGAATGCGCTCGATGCTATACACCTTCGGCACCAACTGCGCGAGAACCGCCGCCTGATAACCGCACCCGGTGCCGATCTCGAGCACCTTACCGGGAATGCCCTCGGCGATCACGGCCTCTGTCATGCGCGCCACGATGTAAGGCTGCGAAATAGTCTGCCCATGGCCGATGGGCAGCGCCGTATCCTCGTAGGCGCGGCTGGCGAGCGCCTCGTCCACGAACAAATGCCGCGGCGTCGAGCGGATCGCCTCCAGTACGTGCGGATCGGCGATGCCTTCCGCACGCAAACGCTCGATCAGGCGTTCACGGGTACGCGAGGAGGTCATGCCAATGCCCGCTTGCGACATCATGCGATCGCACCCAACCAGCGTTCCACACCGGCGAGCAATCCGCGGTGCGTCAGATCCATGGTCAGCGGAGTCACCGAAACCGCCTGTGCGGCCACGGCCGCGAAGTCGGTATCCTCGCCCGCATCCGCGGCCCCGCCTGGCTCGCCGATCCAATACACCGGTTGGCCGCGCGGATCGACCCGCTGCGCAACCGGCTTCGACTTGTGGCGCACGCCGAGCCGGGTTGCGCGCAGCCCGGTCAGTTCCGTCCACGGCACATCCGGCACGTTCACGTTGAGCAAGGTATCCGCCGTAATGACGCCCTCTTCCATGCGCTCGATCAGCAGGCGCGCCACGCGGCCCGCCGTATCGTAATGATGCGGTTCGGAAGAGACCAGCGAGACCGCAAGCGCCGGCCGGCCCAGAAAACGCCCTTCCATCGCCGCCGCCACCGTGCCCGAATAAAGCACGTCGTCGCCCAGGTTCGCACCGTTGTTGATACCCGAGACGACCAGATCCGGCGCCTGCTGAAGAAGCCCCGTGATCGCCAGATGCACACAGTCCGTCGGCGTGCCGTTCACATAAAAAAAGCCGTTGGGCAAGCGCCCCACGCGCAGCGGCACATCGAGGGTGAGCGAATTACTCGCGCCGCTGCGGTTGCGGTCCGGCGCCACCACCGTCACCTGGCCCAGCGGCTCAAGTGCCGCCGCCAACGCGGCCAGACCCGGCGCATGGACGCCATCATCGTTGCTGAGCAGTATGGATAACACGGTGCGGACGCTATAAACGGTAAGCTAATGATAGGTGATAAATACGCGGAGGCCGAATCATGAATCTCGATGACGAACAACGCAGGCTGTTCCGCCGTGCCGTGGCCGACGCCATCCGCCTGCCCCACAAGCAAACCGAGTCGAGCAAACCCCGCCCGAAACCAATCGCGCGTTTCCACGAGGCAGACGAACGCAAGGCACTCGAAGAAAGCTTCTACGACCCACGCAACCCCGACGAATACGGTGCCGAGCCACCGCTCGAATACGTCGCTCCGGGCATTCAGAAACGTCTCATGCGCCGCTTGCGACGCGGCACCGTGCCCGTACAAAGCGTACTCGACCTCCACGGTAAAACCCAGGCCGAAGCTCACCCGCTGGTCACCGACTTCCTGGAAACCAGTACCGCCCGTGGTCTCACTTGCGTACGCATCATCCATGGCAAGGGCTTTCGCTCCGGGCCGGGTGGCCCCGTGCTCAAAGTGGCCGTCGCCCGCTGGCTCTCGCGCCGCAACGACGTACTCGCCTACTGCAGCGCACGCCCCGTCGATGGCGGCACCGGCGCGGTCTACGTGCTCCTGCGCCGTGGCAGCACGAGCAAATGATGCCAAGCCGCGCCTGACCTGTTAAAATTCGCACCCACGGCGGGCGACTAGCTCAGCGGGAGAGCACTGCCTTCACACGGCAGGGGTCGCTGGTTCGATCCCAGCGTCGCCCACCATTTCTTTCATACTCACCAACTCTGCGCTTGTGCAAAGACGCCCCCTCATCCGCTACGCCTCAAATCACTCCATATAGGCAGATTTCAGCCACACATTGTCGCGGTGGTAATCCATGAAATTTAGCTGCTCTGCGGAGAAACGGCCCGCATTAACCACGTGCCTAGTCACGATCCCCATCCGGTTCAATGACGGGCGATGCGCGACCGGCGAAACCAACACGTCACCGTTATCGTCGAAACTAATGAACCCCCTGTCGAACAAGTGATCAATACTGGGCGTAAGCAGCAAACCGTTGTTACCATCGAGACGTTCCGGATTGCTTGAATCTCGCCAGGGCTTGCAATGACTGGCTCGCAGATGCTCAATCCGATCCACACCGGTAATGCGGCATTTTTTCTCGTGCGCCATCACTCGCTGCTTGAACAATCCCTGGCCTCGTCTCGCCATGATTACTGCTTCGCGATCCGTTTCCGGGATTCGTATGTCGGCACGTACCTGTGCCAATTCGTGTTCTTCCCATTGCACCAAACCGACAGCGGGAGGTAATTCGGCATCCGCTATTTGATGCTGCTGAATAATGTCTCGCGCCGGACGACCACATAAATCAATCAGCTTCCCCGCCAACGATTCTGGTAAAAACGTGAGATAAACACTTTGCAAGCCTCGGCCATCCTCATGCAAGGGTGCATATCTTCGGGGCAGCAAGGGACGCAATACATCCATGTACTCGCTAGGACGAATCGGGCCTGACAAAGACATAAAACCAACATCGACACGCCAGCCAATCTGGTCCCAGTAGGCGCCTGCCTCGCCGAATTCGATCGGCTTGGGTGCTTCATAAGCATGTGAATTGGCGATACCAATCGCTTTTATCCTGGTTTCCGCGAAAGAAAAAATAACATCGCCAGGCGCCACCTCGCGCATGAAGTCATAGAACGGATTACGCGCACCGTTTTTTTTGCGTTTTGGGGACCAAAGATATCCGCCGCCTATCTCATGGCGCCAAGTCTGATTCTGATTAACCCACCAATAGCGCACACTACGCTCCTAACCAAACCGCTGGCTCACAAATACAGACACGAATTGGCGCCAGCAGACAAAGTTTAATCCATCGATATCAAACACTCATAGCGTAAGCGCCGCAGCGAGTGTGGGAACGGTTTCTCCGGCTGGGGCCGTGATTCTGGCTTCGAGCAAATCATCGGCGCGGGTGCGGCCCAGATTGAGGGCGAAGACGGGGATGCCGGCACGGGCGGCGTTGCGCACCAAACGGTAGGCGGAGAACACCATGAGCGAAGAGCCGATCACCAGCACCGCATCCGCTCCCGCCAGGATCGCTTCAGCCCGGCGTGTGCGTTCGGGCGGAATGGTTTCGCCGTAGAACGTGACGTCGGGTTTGAGCAGGCCGCCGCATTTGGGGCACGTCGGCACAACAAACGTAGAGTAATCGGTTTGTTCGAGATCGGCATCACCGTCCGGTGCCAGCCCCGCCAGTCGAATCTGAAAGCCGGGGTTGCTGCGCAGTAATTCCTGTTGCAGCAATGCGCGCGGTGAACGCTGTCCGCAGTCCAGGCACCGCACACGCGCGAGACGGCCATGCAGATCGACAACATGGCGGCTGCCCGCCCGTCGATGCAGATCGTCCACGTTCTGCGTCACGATGCCCTGCAAGCGCCCCGCCGCTTCAAGCGTGCTCAGCGCGTGGTGGGCTGCTGCGGGACGTGCGGCCTCGAAACTCGGCCAGCCGCTCATGCTGCGCGCCCAGTAACGGCGGCGCACGGCAAGGTTTTCGACAAAGTCCCGGAACATGACCGGCGCGCATCGTTTCCAGTTGCCGTCCGCGTCGCGATAGTCGGGAATGCCGGAGTCGGTGCTGATACCCGCCCCGGTAATGGCGGCGATGTGCTTGCGGGCACGCAATATATCTGCCAGCTCCGCAATCGTCTCAGTGCTTTGTTTCACGCTGTATTCGAGCATTTCGAGTAGTCAACTCCGGCTACGTCCTACAATGATTGTATTACTCATATAGCAGGGAATGCCGCTTATGAAAGTTGTTGTCATTACTCGGGCCGGAGGGCCGGACGTACTTGAAATTGTCGAGCGGCCACGGCCTGAGCCAGCGGGCGATGAAATTCTGGTGCGGGTTGCCGGTGCTGGAATCAACCGCGCTGACCTGCTTCAGCGCGCCGGCGGTTACCCGGCTCCGCCGGGTGCTTCTGTCGATGTGCCCGGCCTAGAATATGCCGGTGAAGTGACGGCTGTGGGGCCGCAGGTCCGGCTTTTCAAATCCGGCGACCACGTCATGGGCCTGGTGCCCGGCGGTGCCTACGGCGAATATGTGTGCGTGCCGGAAGCGACGGCCATGCGCGTACCCGAAGGCATGGACTTGGTCAACGCAGCCGCCATCCCCGAAGCGTTCCTGACGTCATACCGTGCACTGTTTCTCGAAGGCGCGCTGGAAGCCGGCGAAAGCGTCCTGATTCGCGCGGCAACGTCGGGTGTGGGTCAAGCCGCCGTGCAGCTTGCGACCTTTGCCGGTGCACGCGTGCTGGCGGGGAGTCGGCAACGCGAACGGTTGCCGTCGCTGGAAGATCTGGGTGCAGCCGTCGCCTTTGAAGATCGCGATGATGGGGCACGCAAAGCCGTCGGCTCCGAAGGTGTTGATCTCGCCCTGGAATTTCTGGGTGGTGCTTACTTCACTGAAAATCTGCAACTCCTGCGTCGTGGCGGTCGGCTGGTGCTGATCGGGTTGATCGCAGGCCGCGAAGCCACACTCGATCTCAGCGCCTTCCTGATGCGTCAACTTCAGGTTCACGCCTTTACCATGCGGTCGCTGCCGCTCTACCGACGCACCGACATCACACAACGCTTTGCGGCGCGGTTTCTCCCTGCGTTCGAATCCGGACGCCTGCATCCCGTCGTTGGTGCCACCTATCCGCTGGCCGACGCAGCACGTGCTCATGCCGACATGCAAGCCGGCAAGGTACTCGGCAAACTCATCCTGACTCCGTAGGCGCGACAAATAAAAAGGTGGCCCTCGAAAGGGCCACCTGATTTGTTGTTTTGGCTTAATGATTGGACGGTGTGTAGGTCAAGTCAGCATTGTATCTGTCCATGTGTTCCGATGAGCTTTTAATCGCGTCATTTATCGACTTGCGTATCTCTGCGGCTTTCTTCTTGCCGTAGACATTGGCCACCATTTTCCATAGCGACGGGTTGGGGGCCGCACCGTAGTCGGCCCAGTTCTTTGCCGGTATAACCAGAACATAATCCGGCGCACCGGGGCCGCCGCCTACAACCTGTGAAGTTATGGAGTAACCCGACCAGTGGGTTTTAGCGGCAGCCGCGTAGATCTTCTTGATCCCGTTCGTGAAGGCCTCGTTTGCCGCTCGCCCGTTCTTGAGCGTAAAGTAATTAACATCAACAAGCCCGGAACCCGGTCGCCAACCCTTGGGCATGTAGCTCATGCCCGGCATCGCGGCCATGTATGCGCTGGTCTCACTCATCAAGTGCGGATTCACGTCCGACTCCCAGACCGAATCGCAGGCTTTGCCCGCAGTGTGCATCGCATCGAAATCGGCCCAGGTTGCGGGGTCGCTATCGTACGAGTACATATACGTGTTTCCGGTTACGTGCGACCAAGCCGTCCACGCGAACTTGAAACCGTGTTGACTCAAACATTGATTGTAGTTTTTGATACCCGCCTCGTAGGCCTGCTGTTCGGCAGGTGCTACGGTGTCGGTATAATCACGAACAACATTCGACTTGTCCATACTCGCAGCTTGTGCAGCGGTGACGCACAGAAGTGCGGCCAGCGGCAGCAACCACGGTGTAATTCTCTTCATGGAAATAGCCTCTCACAGGTTGAATTTTTTCTTTACA
>JBOHZI010000155.1:0-5891 GCA_050738295.1 Gammaproteobacteria bacterium | reverse complement strand
CCATGGGCCTTTAAAAGCGTACGCAAAGCGAGCGTCCATTGATCGATAGTTCCCGTGAGGTGCGCGCCGCCCGCGGCAGCACTCGCGATGGGGGTTGTGCCTTGCAACGGCCAGCGCAGATGACGCCAGGCGAGGGTGAGATCGGCGTTGTGCGGCGCTGTGGTTTGCAGTGTGCCGTGCAGAGCGAGGCGCATCGGTGTACCCGCGAGCGCAAGGTTCAGATGCTTGATGCGGATACGCTGGCTGTCGAGTCCGGCTTCCAGATTCAGTCTGACGGTATGTGCTTGCGGCGAAGTGAGCGTGAGCGTGCCGTGCGTGGTGAAATCCTTCAGGTTCCCGGCGAAAGCGAGGTCGGTGCCGGCTGAAAGTTGCGGCCAGTCCGGCTTGATTGCGTGTGGATCGAGCTGCGCGATATGCAGCGTACCGTGTGCGCTTGGCGTGCCGAACAGGTTGGCTACGCTGGCCTTGAGTTCGGCTCGAAACGGAGTTGTCAGGGTCTGATCCAGGCGCAACGTGCCGCGCAGCGATCCGTCGAGCCGCGTGTGACCACCCACCGTGGGATAATCTGGTAGGCGCAGGAGCAGGGCGAGTCTGGCCTGCACCGGCCAGTCGCCATGCGGCTGGGTGTGCACTTCGCCGCCGAGCGCAATGCGTGGGCCGCGGGCTTCCAGTTTGTCCAGCTTTACCACGTCGTCGCTGGCATCGAGTGCGAAGGCGAGTCGATTCAGTTGCACATTGTTGTTCGGTGTATGCAGGGCAAGCTGTTTGAATTGCGCGTTGTCGATGACGATATGCAACGGCAGATCGAGGTGCTGCGGCAGTCCCTTTGAAGGCGTTTTGCTCGGCCGGGTCGTGATGCGCACACCGGAGCCGTGCAGCCGGACCACATGTAATTCTCCGGTGATTAAAGCCAGCGGATGCCAGTCGAGTTCGAGGTGGCGTACCTCGATAATGTCATCAGGCAAGGTTACGCGCAGATTGTCCAGCGTGAGTGGACCGGCCAGACGACCATGCGTTGCACCGATCTTTACCGCGCCATTGGAGAGACTTTCTACGCGCGCCACGGCCCAGTGCAAACCGGCTTCGGTTTCGAGCAGTACGGTGGCGCTCGCCGCGATCAGGGCGATCAGTACGCCGACACCGATGAGAATGCGGTAGCGGAGCTTCATAGTGCGAGCCCGATGCTCAGATGAATGCGGTAGAAACCGAGTTCGGGGTGGTCGATGGGGTGTGCGAAGTCGAGACGTACGGCACCGATGGGCGTGCGATAACGCACTCCGATGCCGATGCCCTCGTTCCAGCTCGAGGTGAAGCTGTTGCTCGCACTGCCGGCATCGAAAAAGGTGGCAAGCCCCCACGGACCGACAATCGGGAAATCGTATTCCACGCTGGCGATCTTGAGATATTTTCCACCTACGACCAGACCGTCGGCATTGCGCGGGCCGATCGACTGATAGGCGTAGCCGCGCACGCTGGAATCGCCGCCCGCGTAAAAGCGCAATGCGACCGGCAGATCGTTAAAGTCGCTGGCTGCGATAGCGCCCACTTCGCCGTGTAGCAATACGCGGCCCGGGCCGAGCGGGAAGATGAAGCGCGCGGATATATCAGCGCGTAGAAAGCTGTCGTCGGATGCCACAGTCTTTGCCGCGCCGCTGAACGAGGCGTTGATGCTGTAGCCGTGGCGTGGGTAGTCGGGCGGATTGGCGACAATGCGCGAAAAACTGATGCCGGGCATCAGCAATACGCTGGTCATTGATTGACTGCCGATGTCGCTGATGTAACGGTTCGCATTGAGCGACACGCTCTGTTGCCAGCCACCGACCTGGTTGATGCGGTCGATTCCGCCCCCGAGCAGATGGCTCACAGTATCGCCGTAGTCCTGCTGGTCGAAGGTGGCGGAGTAGACGAGGCGGTCGGTAGCGGGATTCGCCTGTGGCACGATATAGCGCGCGATGGCCTGAGACTGAATTTGCGACAATCGGGTATCGAACCGGAACCGGTGCCCCTTGCTGTTGATACGCCGATTTTCCCAGCCGAAACTCAACCGCGGGCCGGTATCGGTTCCGTAGCCGAGGCCAAAAGTATAGCGGTTGCGCTTGGCGGGCGTGGTGTTCACCTGGATCGGTACGCGCAACTGGTTTGTCTTGTTCTTTTCGGGCACGACCACTACGCTCGAAAAATAGCCGCTCGCGCTGAGTGCGGACTGCAGATTGGCGAGTTTTTGCGCATCGTAGGGATCGCCGGGATGGATGTGCACGTAGCGCCGCATGAAGGCCGGGTCGAGTATGTTCTGCTTGATGCTGACCTGGCCGAACTTGTAGCGCGGCCCGGTGGCGTAAACCAGGGTCGCGTCCGCCCACAGCGCCTTCGGGTCGACCTTCAATTCGTGCTTAGTGAAATCGGCATCGAGATAGCCACGGTCTGCGGCTACTTCCTGTAGCTGGTACTTGGTTTGCGAGTACGCCTGCTGATTGAGTGGTTGCCCGGGGCGCAGCGGCGGATTGCTTTCCAGCGCCTTGAACACCGGATCGTCCGCGCCCGGGCCGACCACCTTGACCGTCACATGGCGCAGGATGACCGGTTTGCCGGGTTCGATACGATACGTGGCAGTCCAGTGATCGCCGTCATGCGTGAGTGTGGAATGGATTTTTGGCGAAAAATAACCGAAGGGCTGCAGGGCATGGCGAATTTCCGCTGGTGCGTCGGAATTGAGCCGGCGAATCGCGGCTGCCGGATGATCGCCGAAATTCTTGTACTGCGCAATGCCGAGTGTTGCCAGTACATTGGCCTTCACCGGATTCTTGACGCCTTCCACATTCACGCTCACTTTTACCGCGGCCAGCGCAGGTATAGCGGACACGCCCAGCAGTGCTCCTGCTAATAGGGCGAGACCGAGTGGCCGCATCGAGATGCGGATTCCTGAGCGGGTACGCGCGTTCAAACGGGGTATATGGCTGGCGGCGACACCCCTACATCATATAGAACCGCTTTCAGCAGGCATCGCGTGGGTGGGACCGGGCAGGCTAAAATAGCCCGGTTGTAGCCCGGTTGAACGCTTTTTGTTTTCCACGACCTCTTTCAAGATACCGCGTGAGCCGCGTTGCTGCCGTCACTTGCTTCCGGGCGAAGCGACATGAGTCTGGTTGTTTCCGAGCTGGAGGTGTGGCGCGGAGACTACTGCGTATGTGCGGACTGGAGCGCGCGTATCGAGGCGGGGCAGGCGCTGCGGCTGCGCGGAGGCAATGGTGCCGGGAAAACCAGTCTGATACGTATTTTCGCCGGCCTCGCGCTGCCCGAAAGCGGAAACATACGCTATGGCGAAGCGGGACCTTCGCCCCGTATGGCAGCCTATCGTGAAGGTTTGCGCTATGTGGCACATCGCGACGGCATCAAGAAGGAACTCGCTGCCCGCGAAAACCTGCGTTTGAGTGCGCGCCTGATGGCCGATGCCCGGTTGGACGAAGTCGATGCGGCGCTCGAGCGGGTCGGGCTGGATGCGTTTGCTGACCGTCTGGCAGGGGAACTGTCGGCGGGGCAACGTCGGCGTCTCGCCCTGGCCCGGTTGCTGCTTGGTCGGACTCGCTTGTGGCTGCTGGACGAACCATTGGTGAGTCTGGACCGGGACGGAGTGACGCTGGTGGAAACGTTGATCCGCGAACACCTGAACGCCGGCGGCCTGGCTATCGTGGCGACGCATCAACCGCTGGCGCTCGACGGTCTGAACGTGCTCAGCGCCGATGTGCCTCTCGTGGCTACCCATGTTCATTGAACTGCTGCGCCGCGAACTGTTGCTCGCCTGGCGCAGACCGGGTGAGGCGTTGACGCCGCTCATGTTTTTCCTGGTCACCAGCATGCTGTTTCCTCTCGGTTTGAGCCCAAGTCCCGACCTGCTGCGTCCGCTCGCGCCCGGCATTATCTGGATTATCGCTTTCCTGGCCGGCATGCTTGGCCTGCAGGGATTGTTCCGTGCCGACTACGATGACGGTACGCTGGAACAGTTGCTGCTCACCCCACGTCCATTGACTTTGGTGATACTCGCCAAGGCCCTCGGTCACTGGCTGGTCACCGGGCTGCCCATCGTATGCGGCGCTGCACTGGTAGCCGATATGCTGTTCGTACCGGGCCGCGGCATTGCCGCACTGGTGGCCGGACTGGCGCTCGGAACACCCTTGCTGACACTCCTCGGTACACTGGTAGCCGCGCTCACGGTGACCTTGCGCCAGGCGGCCGTGTTGGCGCCGGTGCTCATTCTGCCGCTGGCGACGCCGGTACTTATTTTTGGAGCACACAGCGCGACGCTGGTCATGAACGGCCAACCCGCGGGGCAGGCCTTCGTGGCGCTCGCGGCCCTGCTGATACTGGGGGTCAGCCTGTTACCAGCCGCCGCCGCGCTCGCACTGCGCATCAGCCACGAATCATGAACGGATAGCCAAGGAGTCATAGAAAAGATGTTTACCTGGTTTCACAAACTCGGTTCTCCGCCGCTGCTGTACCGGCTCGCCAGGCGGGTATCACCCTGGTTCATGGCGGTAGCCCTGATCCTGCTTGCGGTGGGGTTGGTAGGCGGACTGGTGCTCGCGCCGCCCGATTACCAGCAGGGCGACGGGTTCCGTATTATTTATATCCACGTGCCGAGCGCGATTTTGTCGATGGCGGTTTTCGCGTTGATGGCGGTGGCCAGTGCCGTCGGCCTGATCTGGCGGTTGCGCATGGCGCATGCGGTCACTATTGCCGCCGCACCCATCGGCGCGGCCTTTACCTTCCTCGCGCTGGTGACCGGCTCGCTGTGGGGCAAGCCGATGTGGGGCACCTACTGGGTGTGGGATGCCCGGCTGACCTCGGAGCTGGTGTTGCTGTTTCTGTATTTCGGCGCCATTGCCATCATCCGCGCCTTCGGCGATCAGCGCACGGGCGATCGGGCCGGTGCGATCTTCGTGCTGGTGGGCGCGGTGGATCTGCCGATCATTCACTACTCGGTGCAGTGGTGGACCACGCTGCATCAGGGCACAACGCTCAAGCTCAGCGGTTCGAACATTTCCACCTCCATGCTGTGGCCCCTGTTGACCATGATGGTGGCTTTCGCATGTTATTTTATATGGTTGCTCGCCTTGCGTCTGCGCGCGGAAATACTCCGCCGCGAATGGCGCGCGAGCTGGGTTGGCCGTCTGACCGCGGAGTAGACGAATGCACAGTTGGCACGAGTTTTGGACGATGGGTGGCTATGCGCGCTATGTGTGGCCCGCATACGGCGTTGTGCTCGTGGTTTTTGTTGCCAGTGCCTGGTCAGCCCGCCGCGGATTTCGTCTGGCACTCAAGCGCGCCGATCGGCGCGCCCACGAGGAGCGCAAATGACGCCGCGCCGCCAACGCACGCTGGTCGTGGTCGGAATTCTTGTCGGCACGGCCATTGGCGTGGGGATCGCGCTCAAGGCCTTCAGCGGCAACCTACTTTATTACTACACGCCAACGCAGGTGCTCGCCAAACAATTGGGGCCAAATCGGATATTCCGACTCGGCGGTCTGGTGGAAAAGGGTACGGTGAAACGTACGCCGGGCTCGCTCACCATCCACTTCGTTGTGACCGACAATCGCAAGAGCATCCCCGTGGTGTTTACCGGCGTGTTGCCCGACCTGTTCCGGCCGGGGCAGGGCGTGATCGCCAACGGCCATCTGGGGCCGGGCGGCGTATTCGTGGCCAACGACGTACTCGCCAAGCACGATTCCAAGTACATGCCACTCAAGGTGTATAACAAGGAGCACGACACTACTTACCGCAAACCTGGGGCGATGAATACCGACGAGACGCCTGGTGGCACCTGAGCTCGGTCAGTTTGCGCTGGCGTTGGCGCTTGCGCTGGCGTTGGCACAGGCGGTGGCTGGACTGTTCGGCCC
>JBOHZI010000154.1:0-5939 GCA_050738295.1 Gammaproteobacteria bacterium | reverse complement strand
CAGAGTTATCGCGTGGTGGATTTCCGCCGCGACAAGGACGGCGTGCCGGCTCGTGTCGAGCGCCTTGAGTACGATCCGAACCGTAGTGCGCATCTGGCGCTGCTGCTGTATGCCGATGGCGAGCGTCGCTACATTATTGCGCCACGTGGTCTGGCTGCAGGCGATCAGGTTTCGTCGGGCACCAGCGCGCCGATTCGTCCGGGCAATGCCCTGCCGATCGGCAGCATTCCGCTCGGCACCGAAGTACATTGCATCGAATTGCGTCCCGGCCGTGGCGCGCAGATGATTCGCAGCGCCGGCGGCGTGGCCCAGTTGGTGGCCCGCGAAGGGCGCTATGCCAGTCTGCGTTTGCGTTCGGGTGAAACACGCAAGGTGCTGGTGGATTGTCGCGCCACGATCGGCAGCGTCAGCAATTCCGAACACAGCCTGCGCTCGCTCGGCAAGGCCGGTGCCAAGCGCTGGCGGGGCATTCGCCCGACCGTGCGCGGCGTGGTGATGAACCCCGTGGATCATCCGCACGGTGGTGGTGAAGGACGTACCTCGGGCGGCCGTCATCCGGTCAGTCCGTGGGGCACGCCCGCCAAGGGTTACAAGACTCGTAGCAACAAACGTACCGACCGCATGATCGTGCGGCGGCGCGGACGTAAATAACGGAGGCAGCCGGTGTCACGATCAGTCACAAAAGGACCGTTTATCGACCCGCATCTTGCACGCAAGGTGGCGGCAGCGGTAGCGGCCAACAGCCGGCGCCCGGTCAAGACCTGGTCGCGTCGCTCGATGATTACGCCCGACATGATCGGTTTGACCATCGCGGTGCACAACGGCCGTCAGCATATTCCCGTGCTCATCAGTGAAAACATGGTGGGTCACAAACTCGGCGAGTTCGCGGCGACCCGTACCTTCAAGGGTCACTCCGGCGACCGCAAGGCGAAGTAGGCAGGAATCCGTCATGCAAACCACGGCAAAATTTCGCTACGCGCGCATTTCACCGCAGAAGTGCCGCCTGGTCGTCGACCAGATCCGCGGTAAGGCGGTGGGTGAAGCGCTCAACATTCTGGCCTTCAGCCCCAAAAAGGCGGCAGGCATGGTGAAGAAGGTGCTGGAGTCGGCGATTGCCAATGCCGAGCATAACCACGGCGCCGATATCGACGAATTGAAAGTGACCGCGATCATGGTTGACGAAGGCCCGACGCTCAAGCGTTGGCGCCCGCGGGCCAAGGGTCGGGTCAATCACATTCTGAAGCGGACCAGCCACATTTCCGTGGCGGTCGGCGACGGCAAGGCCGCATAAGGGGGCGCGCGTGGGACATAAAGTCAATCCAATTGGTTTTCGCCTCGGCGTCTCCGCCGGTTGGAGCTCGCGCTGGTATGCGGAAGGCAGAAAATTTGCCGAGTACCTGTTTTCCGACTGGCAGCTGCGCGAGGAGCTGAAGAAGCGCCTGGCGGGCGCTTCTGTCAGCCGCATCGAAATCGAGCGTCAGGCCGAGAAACTGCAGATTCTGGTGCATACCGCGCGTCCGGGCGTGGTCATCGGCAAGCGCGGTGAAGATATCGAAAAACTGACCCGCGAATTGCGGGAGCGGCTCGGCATCGATGTGCATGTAGCGGTGGAAGAAATTCGCAAGCCCGAACTGGATGCCCAGCTGGTGGCCGAGTCGATTGCCCAGCAGCTTGAGCGCCGCGTGATGTTTCGTCGCGCGATGCGTCGCGCGGTCGGCAATGCCATGCGTCTGGGCGCCCACGGTATCAAGGTGCGTGTGGCGGGACGCTTGAACGGTGCCGAAATCGCACGCAGTGAATGGTATCGCGAAGGCCGTGTGCCGTTGCACACGTTGCGAGCCGACATTGACTACGGTCTGGCCGAGGCCAAGACCACGTACGGCATCATCGGCGTCAAGGTATGGATTTTCAAGGGCGAGATTCTCGATCCGGCAGCGCTCAAGGAGCGCCAGACGATGAGTCGCAATGTCGCCACCGAAGGCAAGGGTAAGTAAGTCATGCTGCAACCACGACGTACAAAATTCCGCAAGCAGCAGAAGGGACGCAATCGTGGCGTCGCTTCGCGAGGCAATACCGTGGCCTTTGGCGACTATGCTCTGAAGGCAACCACGCGCGGGCGGATTACGGCACGCCAGATCGAGGCGGCGCGCCGGGCCATGACCCGTCACGTCAAGCGCGGCGGCAAGATCTGGATTCGCATCTTCCCCGATGTGCCGATCACCAAGAAGCCGATCGAGGTACGCATGGGCAAGGGCAAGGGCAACGTCGAGTACTGGATTGCCCAGATCAAGCCTGGCCGTGTGTTGTATGAAATGGAAGGTGTGACGGAAGAAGTGGCGCGCGAGGCATTTCGCCTGGCCGCGGCCAAGCTTCCGGTTCAAACCTCGTTTATAAGTCGGCAGGTGGGTTGAGATGAAGGCGAACGAACTGCGAGACAAGGACGAGAAGGCACTCAAGAAGGAGCTCATCGAGCTGCGTCGCGAGGGCTTCAAGCTGCGTATGCAGCAGGGCACCGGCCAGTTGGGTCGGCCCAGTGAAATCAAGCGTGTGCGCCGCGATGTGGCGCGCGTACTCACCGCGCTCGGCGAGCGCGAGCAGGCCGCACAAGCCAAACAGGCGAGTAAAAAGTGATGAGTGAAGCAGACCAGAACGAACACAAGGAACGCCTGCTGACCGGACGCGTCGTCAGCACGGCGATGGAAAAGACGGTGGCAGTGCGGGTCGAGCGCCTGGTCAAGCATCCGGTGTACGGCAAATACATACGCCGCAGCACCAAGATGCTGGCGCACGACGAAAGCAGTGAATGCCGGATGGGTGACACGGTCAACATTACGCCGTGCCGTCCGATGTCGAAGCGCAAGTCGTGGCGGGTGGCCGCCGTGGTCGAGCGTGCAGCAGGCGCGGCTGATGCCGCTGCCGAAGCTTAAGGAGCGGCTCCCATGATTCAGATGCAGAGCGAGCTGAATGCAGCGGACAACAGCGGGGCGAAGCGCCTGCGTTGCATCAAGGTGCTGGGCGGCTCCAAGCGCCGCTATGCCGGCATCGGCGATGTGATCAAGGTTAGCGTGGCCGACGCCATTCCGCGTGGCCGCGTAAAGAAGGGCGAAGTATACGACGCCGTGGTGGTGCGCACGCGCAAGGCGATTCGTCGTTCCGATGGCTCCGCCATTCGTTTCGACACCAATGCGGCCGTGTTGCTCAACCCGCGCTTGGAGCCAATCGGTACCCGTATCTTTGGCCCGGTGACGCGCGAGCTGAGAACCGAGCGTTTCATGCGCATCATTTCGCTTGCGCCCGAAGTGCTTTAAGGAGTTTGTAAGAGATGGAACGGATCCGCAAAGGCGACGAAGTGATCGTCACAACCGGCAAGGACAAGGGTCGGCGGGGCAGCGTGATTCGCACCTATCCCAATGGGCGGGTGCTGATCGAGGGCGTGAATACGGTGCGCAAGCACATGAAGCCCAATCCGGCCACCGGTGGCAAGGGCGGCATTGTGGATCGTGAGATGCCTCTCGAGGGTTCCAATGTCATGCTGTACAACCCGGTGACCAAGAAAGGCGACCGGATTGGCTACAAGCGTCTGAATGATGGGCGCAAGGTCAGGTTTTTCCGTGCCACCGATGAACTGGTGGACGTGTGAGGATAGTCAAATGACGGGCTTGCAAGAGCAATATCGCAAAGAGATGGTGCCGGCGCTGACCAAGCGTTTCAGTTATGCCAATCCCAACGCGGTGCCACGACTGATGAAGATCACGCTCAACATGGGCGTGGGCGAAGCGGTGTCCGATCGCAAGGTGATCGAGCACGCGACGGCGGACATGCAGAAAATCAGCGGCCAGAAGCCGTTGGTCACGCTGGCTCGCAAGTCGGTGGCCGGTTTCAAGATTCGCGAGGAATGGCCGATCGGCTGCAAGGTGACGTTGCGCGGAGCGCGCATGTACGATTTTCTCGAGCGCCTGATCAAGGTTGCGATTCCGCGAGTGCGCGATTTCCGCGGTCTCTCGCCGAAGTCTTTCGATGGTCGCGGCAACTACAGCATGGGTGTTCGCGAGCAGATTATTTTTCCGGAAATCGATTACGACCAGATCGATACCATTCGTGGCCTGGACGTGACCTTCACGACCAGCGCCAAGACCGACGAGGAAGGACGTGCGCTGCTCGAAGCGTTTTCCTTCCCGTTCCGCAATTGAGGTAACCATGGCCAAGAAATCCATGATCGTGCGCGATGAGAAGCGTGTGAAACTCGCCGCCAAGTACGCCGAGCAGCGGGCGGCTCTGAAGCGTGAAATCAAGCGCCCCGACGCCACAATGGAAGAGCGCATGCGCGCCGCACAGCAGCTTGCCGAGTTGCCGCGCGATTCCAGTCCGACCCGCCAGCGTCTGCGTTGCGCGATCACCGGGCGTCCGAGAGGCACGTACCGCAAGTTCGGTCTGGGCCGCACCAAGGTGCGCGAAATTGTCATGCGGGGCGATGTGCCCGGCGTGTCCAAGGCGAGCTGGTGAGGGGCGCACAATGAGTATGCACGATCCCATCGCGGACCTTCTCACCCGTGTTCGCAACGCCCAGCAGGCACGCCACGCGGCGCTCGAAATGCCCAATTCCCGCGTCAAGCAGGAAGTGGCGCGAGTGCTGAAGGACGAAGGTTACATCGAGGATTTCTCCGTTGCGGCCGAGGCAGGCGGCAAGGCGAGCCTGAAGATTCGGCTCAAGTATTACCAGGGTCAGCCGGTGATCGACCAGATCAAGCGCGTGAGCCGACCCGGGTTGCGTATTTATCGAGGCAAGGACGAGTTACCGCGTGTTCGCGGTGGCTACGGCGTTGCCATCATTTCCACCTCGCACGGACTGATGAGCGATCGCGCGGCGCGCGCGGCAGGTCACGGTGGCGAGGTACTTTGCGAAGTGTGTTGAGGAACCGGCATGGCACGTACTGCTGTCAAACCCATTGAGACCATCAAGGGCGTTGAGCTCAATATCGAGCACCAGACGGTGCGCGTAAAGGGTCCGAAGGGTCAGCTCGAACTGGTGGTCAACTCCGAAGTGTCCGTCGCCACGGGCGAAGGTTCGGTGACTTTCACCCCACGTTCGGGGAGCAAGGATGCGATTGCCCAATGCGGCACCGCACGTTCGCTCGTGCGCAACCTCATGCAGGGTGTGACCGAAGGCTATGAACGCAAGCTCGCCTTGTTCGGTGTGGGCCTGCGCGCTCAGGCTCAGGGCCAGAAACTCAACCTGACGCTGGGGTTCTCGCATCCCGTCGAGTACGACGTTCCCGACGGGATTACGGTCGAAACGCCGAGTCAGACTGAAATTGTTGTGCGCGGTATCGACAAGCAACGGGTCGGCCAGGTGGCTGCCGAGATTCGCGCTTTCCGTCCGCCCGATGCCTACAAGGGCAAGGGTCTGCGCTACGCCGACGAACGCGTGGTGCTCAAGGAAGCGAAGAAGAAGTAAGGGTGCATTAAGTCATGGTGAACAAATTCGAAGCTCGCGCACGCCGCTCCCGCCGCGCCCGCGCCCACATCCACCGTCTGGGGGCCATCCGCCTCACGGTGCACCGTACCCCGCGTCATATCTACGCCCAGTTGATCGACGCGACTGGCGAGCGTACTTTGGCGACGGCTTCGACGCTGGAGCAGGACGTGCGCAAGGGGCTCAAGTCCACGGGTAACGCGGAAGCTGCGGCGACCGTGGGCAAATTGATTGCCGAGCGGGCCAAGGCCGCGGGTGTCGAGGCTGTGGCCTTCGATCGCTCCGGCTACAAATATCACGGCCGTATTCGTGCGCTGGCTGATGCCGCGCGTGAAGCGGGCCTTCGTTTCTAAGGGGATCTAGGGCATGGCGAAACCGATGGAAGCTGCTAGCGATCAGATGGAAAAACTGGTCGCGGTCAACCGTGTGGCCAAGGTGGTCAAGGGTGGCCGTCAGTTCGGCTTTA
>JBOHZI010000153.1:0-5942 GCA_050738295.1 Gammaproteobacteria bacterium | reverse complement strand
TTCCGGCTCACCGCGGAACGCCCAATGCCGAGCCGGTCCGCCGCGCGGGCGAAATTGCCCTCAGTGGCGACGGCGATGAAAGCGACGACGCCCGCGTAGGTCGTGGCGAAACTGGCGGCCAGCGGATTCGGTTGGGAGAAGGCTTCAACGGGCGTGGAAAAGTTCATGGACGTGCCTTCGGGATTGAAGGGGGCAAGCAGTTCGATCAAAGACGAACCACCCACGCACTGTGCCCCATCGCGTGCGTCCGAGCCAGTTAATGCGTGTCAAGGGTTGTTATCGCAGACACTCGATGTTGCGTCCGGGTGCGCCAAGGCAGGGATCACGTTGCCGCGCAGCGGGATGGTGGCCGCATGGACTTCAAGCGCTGGAACCGCCCCGTTGCCGGTTGCGACAGTTCCGTTTCCAGGAAAGCCGGCCTCCACCTCAGCGTCGCGCTCACGCGGTGCAACGAACAGTTGAAACCGTTGAGATTGAGTAATAGACGAGTCCAGCAACCTGCGGAGCCATCAAAGCTCAACAGCCATGTTGCAAGGTGCGACCCGTTGCATCATAATGCTGCAAAATGATGCATCTAATTCGGAGGCGCACCTGCATGGCTACAAAACGAGGACGAAAGCCAAGTGGTAAGCCGCGCGCTGCTCGCGCGACAGCGAGCCTCCCACCCGATATCTATAGCACGCTCCAAGACATCGCTAGACAAAAGAAAGTGTCGGTTGCGTGGGTCATCCGTGAGGCCGCCGAGAAATACGTTGTTGACCAATGGCCACTTCTGGAGGAAAGGAAACCATGAGGTCGACTGTCGCTACTCTAGACCTTTTCGATGAGCTTCCACTCGGCATCGAGCAACACGCACATCCTCTGCCAGCTGCCAGATGGAAGGCAAACGGTGAAAGTAAGCGGAACCAATCTCAAATAATTGAGGGAGTTTTCAGAACAGTAAGAAGCAGCGCCGATCTAAGCTTGGAGCCGTTGGACGCCACATTCCGCGACAGCTGTAACGCCCCGCTTCACTCGTGGTTTCCATATCTGGAAGGCTACTCGCCTCGCTTCGTAGAACGAGTTCGACGTGGCTATCTAGACGACGCAAAAAGAATTATTGAGCCGTTCGCCGGATCAGGTACGGCGCCGATAGTGCTAGGTCAATCTGGCATTGAGTGCGCTTTCTCGGAAGCCAACCCTGCGATGGTCTTCATCGCGGAAACAAAGCTCGCTGTCCTGAGGCTCGACGAATCGGCCCGTGCCACGTTGGCCCGGAGCATCACGTCACTTGCGGGAACGCTGCCGCACCGAGTAGCGGCAGCGACGCCTGATAAGGGTCTACAGGCCGCCTATGCCGCGACGTTTGGTACAAGCGTTTTTTTTGATGAGCCAGCGTTAGATACCGTGTTGCGACTGCGCACCCTGAACGACGAGTTCATGGCCGAAGACCGCCTTCTCGGCGATTGTTTCGCAGTTGCGGTGTTGTCGAGTCTCATCCCTTCATCACGACTCAAGCGAGCCGGGGATCTTCGCTATCGCACATTGAAGGAGCTCGCACCCGGCCTTCCTAACCCAGTCGAATTGATCTCTTTCCGGCTTACGGCTCAAGCTGCGGACTTAGCCCATAGCAAACCGCTGAAGGCTGAAGCCCGCTTCGCATGCGCAACCGCTGGAACGTTACACGAGCACATCGGTGACAACTGGGATGGTGTGATTACCAGCCCGCCCTATCTGAATGGCACTAACTACATCCGCAACGCACGGCTAGAGCTTTGGTATCTGCGCCACTTGGGAAAGAACACCGATCTCCGTCGCCTGCGAGATCGCGTAATCACAGCCGGCATTAATGACGTTCATGCGCAGACTCGTTGGGCACCGGTCACGCCTGGTGTAGAGCGCGTCGTGCGCGCCATCGCTGAGAACGCCTATGACTCCCGCATTGCAAAGATGGTAGGCGGCTACTTTCACGACATGGCGGTGGTCTTCTCCTCGCTGGGCGAATGCCTGCGGCCCGGAGGGCGTCTGTGCATCGACATCGGCGATAGCATATACAACCGTGTTCATGTGCCGACAGATGACCTCTTGGTAGAGGTGGCCCAGAACATAGGATACGAGATTGTGGAGCGAGTTCACCTCAGAAAGCGGATGTCGAAGGGCGGCGAAGCTGTGCGCCAGCAACTATTGGTGTTCGAGCGCCCAAAGAAGCTTAGAGCGACGAGGCGGCTTGGGAGCGCTGCGAAGACCACACAAGATGTCGCGCCTAGAACAGCACTCAAGCCTGATTGGCGGAATGAGTGGGAGGTCTTCAAAAAGACCCTCCCGCATCAATTAATGCCCTACTCAAAGAGAGATTGGGGCGGTCCCGCCCACTCCATGTGCTCATATCAGGGGAAGATGAAGCCCGCCTTGGCTCATCATTTGGTGAAGTGCTTCTCAGCCCCCGGTGATGTGGTGCTCGATCCTTTTTCTGGTGCCGGAACCATCCCCCTTGAGGCATGTCGAATGGGTCGGCGTGGCTATGGCATCGACATTTCTCGTTTGGGGCATGTGCTGACGCTGGCAAAGGTCGCGAAGACTTCGCCGGCTAAGTTGGAAGGACTCCTCCGTGACCTCGAAGCCTCAATCAAACGGTATCGGCTAAAGCCCAACGAGATTGAGCGCGCAGCAGAGGTACGCTTTAACAGCGCTATTCCCGATTACTTCCATCCCGAGACCTTGCGGGAAGTCATCGCAGCAAGGGCGTTCTTCTTGGCCCGGTGGGATAGCGGGGCGGAGTGGGCGGTGCTGTTCTCCTGCACTCTGCATCTGCTGCACGGGAACAGGCCTTACGCCTTGAGCCGGAGAAGCCATCCAGTTACACCGTTTAAGCCTACTGGCGATTTCGAGCACCGGGAACTGATGCCAAGGCTGCGAGAGAAGCTCGCTCGTCTCCATGAGAACCTGACAAACGATGAGCGGGAGTGGGGTTGCTCGGCCCAAGGTGACTGCACAGTCACATGGCCGGCGTCTATCCCAACGGCAGACGTCATTATCACTTCGCCGCCGTTCTACGACTCAACCCGGTTCTACATGACCAACTGGATGCGGTTCTGGTTCGTCGGCTGGGAGCGGGAGGACTTCGACGTCCGAGCGAGCGAGTTCCTTGAGACGAGGCAGAAGCGAAGTCTAGACGTATATCGCTCGTTCTATGCTGCAGCTCGTGAGCGTCTGAGAGATCGCGGTCTTTTGGTGCTGCATCTTGGCAACAGCGCCAAATGCGATATGGGCGCTGAGCTGAGTAAGCGCATCACGCCTTGGTTCTCGATTGCAGACGTGTTTACAGAGGGTGTCGATCACTGCGAATCACACGGCATCCGAGACAAAGGCGCGGTGCACGGGCATACCTACTTGGTGCTAGAAGCGAATTAAGGTTTCTGTGCGCGACGAAGGTCGTACTCCTTCCGCAAGTTTACGCCCTTATGCCGCTTGCTCCGAGCCAGAACCTTCTGCAATGCCTTGACGACCAGCTCGCCGGCTACCTTCCCGTCGTGCACCTTCGTCATCTCCTCGCGAAGTAGGAACTCGTCGAAGAACCAATCGAGGCGAAGCAGTAGACGCCGGATTGCCTCCTCATTCGGATGGGGCTTGGCAAGGTCGGTGCGTCGGATGCCAGTGATCTTCGCAAGTGCCGTGAGCTTGGTTGGCGTGTAGAAGTCCGATGGCGCACGGTCGCGCTTTTCACTGTTGCATGACTTACAAAGCGCAGTTGCCGTCCCATTCAAGGGCCATAGCAACGCAAGCGGCCTCGTGTGATCCAGGTTCATATCGCGCGGTGTCGGCAGCTCTGTGCCACAGTTGAAGCAGGTGCAATCGAAGCGCTTCCACACATCATCGGCAAGTTCCGCCCCCTTCTCGTGGCGGTAGCGGAGCTGAGGCGTGCCGCCGAACAGCTCGGCGAGCAGGAATTCAAACGCTCGACGACGGGCACCATCCTCTTTCATCTGAGCCGCGGTCCGCTGCGGGTTGTGTGCCGCGTTGACCTCAAATTTTTTGCAGAAACGGCATTCAAGTTGAAAGCCATAGTCGAGCTGTAGCGTCTCCATCACGTTCGCAACGTTGCGTAGCCGACCAAAGGTTGCATGCTTGCAAGGACGACGATGCACTGCAACGCAGTGATTGCTAAAGCTCAATTGATCGCGTTCCATGGGCACGTTGACGGGCAGAAAGCGTCCACAGCGATTGCAGGACTTGAGGATCAGCGATTGGTCAGTGCTGGAAGCTTCTTCGGCTGCTTCTATGGTGACCTCGCCGGTTCCGCTTTTGCTGATAAAAAGTGCTTCCGGGGCAAATTGGTACATGTTCCGCATCAATGCCGGCCGGGCATTGTCTAGGTGCTTGTGCCGCACCCGACCACACATAGGCGCATATAAGGCCACTGAACCCTTAATCGTCGCGGTGAGGGTGAGCTTCACCTCCACCGGCGATGCATCCTGCGCAGCCCACATGCTGCCGGCCTTGTTCCAAGATTTGTGACCGTATTGCGTTAGCGTTCTCTTGTCTGGGCCACCTTGTAGGGTGCAGGCGACTCCTGCTGTGTGCCAGAACCATACGCCATAGCCGATTAGGTCGCCCTCGGCGTGCCCTACTATCGAAAAAATGACCGTCACTGCTTCACCCTTCCGCAGCGGGATTCTTTTCTCGAGGTGTCGGCGAAACTCACCTCCCGTTGTGCCCTTGTGGACCTTGAAACCGGAAGTCCTGGTCATCGCGCGGCGGCGACCGGCGTAGAGGGTTTTACCGGGGAGCTTGCCCCCGCCTAGTGTGCGTTTAGTCATCTTTTGGGCGCCTTGCCGGCGAGTAGCTGGGGGACTGAGACGCCCATGGCGGAGGCAAAAACCTCCAGCGTGCTGAGGGTGACATTCCGCTCGCCACGTTCGACTGACCCTACATAAGTTCGATGGAGACCACAGAGGTCGGCGAACTGTTCCTGCGAAAAGCCGTTACTTTCGCGAAAGAAACGGACATTGGCGGCCAAGACAGCCGTGAGGGGGGAGCTAGGCTTTCGCAACGCCCTTGTTTTTCTCATCTGTTGGCAGGCGATGTTCGCGGACGAATCGCATGCCAGTGTCGGCAGTAGATGCTTATGAATCTACAGACAATAAGTAGCAGCATGAACATGCTGTTGCTGCGCGGTCGTCGCTCCAGATCAGATGCTTGATCTAATCGCGAGCGGTACCAAGGGCCCCAGGGTCTAAGCAGCTTTCCAACGATCCTATTGGGCGACGTAACCCGAGTTACGAATGCCGCTTCTTGGCCGATTATTGCCCGCCTGTAGCGTAGCGATCTGCCGGCGAGCCGATCAATCGCTGGTCGCGCGGATTGAGCTTATCGATTGGTACGCATCCTCTCGGCGCGTGTTTTCTCCACAGAGGCCTTGCGGGAGACCGTGCCAACAGCCGCCGAGCGAGCGACGATTTCCTTGCGCAATGCTTCCGCTTGCGCGATCGCCGGATTGCCGACGCCCGACACGGTGGCGTTGTCCCCGAAGGTTTCATCGAGCATTTGCATGGCTTGCTGCGGCTGGTCGTGGCGGGACCACATGCTGGCCAGGCTCAATGCGGCGCGTTGCTCCCATGCCTTCGCGCCTTGCTCGCGCGCGGTTTCGAGCGCGCGGCGGTAGAACTGTTCGGCTTCATCGAGCTTGCCCGCCTGTTCGCCGCGTTTGCCGGCAGCGCGCCATACTTCGGCGGCGCTCCATAGCCCCTCTCCGGATGCGACACGTGCAACCATTGCTTCGTCGATCCAGTCGGTGGAGAAGGTCACGAGCATTTCCTTGCGCGGTGCGTCGTACGCGGAGATCTGGTCCAGCACCTTGCGGGCGTACGCGCCCGTTTCGTCGTCGAGGCTGAGCTTCAGGGCCTAGGCGAACCATTCGGCGTAGTGCAGCCAGCGCACCAGCCCCGTGCGTCGTGCTTCCCCGG
>JBOHZI010000152.1:0-5963 GCA_050738295.1 Gammaproteobacteria bacterium | reverse complement strand
AGGCCTGGCGGTTTTGTGCCCATGCGACAGCGCCTGATACCGGCGGCAATTCCAGGGTGACGACGGGTATATGGCGTTCCTGGCCGGCGTAGGTGCCGAGAGAGCCGGGCGTCGGGTAGCCGATGCTGGTCGTGATCGGGTATTGATCGAGGCGCTGCATGGCGCGGGCAAGCCTGAGCGCTGGGCCGTCGATGTTGAGCTGGTGATAGGGAGCGTGAAGCGTGATGATCCGGCACGGGTGGAGCTGCGAAATAAGCCGAATGATGATTCGGGTTCCCGGCTCCGAGGCTGGTCGCGGGCCGGGGTTGTAGCGCGGCCCCGCAGCGTGGCGGTGCCAATCCTTCGTGGGAAAATTGCGATTGATATCGACCCCATTTGCATTCACCCGGGTATGCTGAGCGAGTCCATCCGGATTGACCTGCGGAACCAGCACTACCTTGACCTCCGGGGCAAGCGGCGGATGCCGCTCCAGCCACGTGGTCAGTCGCTCGACGACGTAGGCACCCGCGGGCTCGTCTCCGTGCATGCCACCGAGTATGAGCGTAACGTCTCGTCCGGATCCGAATGCGGTTGCTGCGATCGCACGATGCCGCACGGAATATCCGAGCAATCGTTCCCTGTGAACGGGAGTCGCGCGTGCCGCGCCACCGAGCGTGATGGCGAGAAAGAGGAACCTTAGAACAAAGCGCGGAGCCGGATTGCGGCTGCCGCCCTCTAGTCGTCGAGTCATGCGATAAATTATCCGAGCTCGGCAACCCATTTTCTGTCGAATCGTACACCACCCTTCGAGCATTCATCGCTAAGAGGATCTGCGATCTCCGGAGCACGGAGAACGGCGTCGGGGCCCGCGGAGCGGAACAAGGCCGAGAGGCTGGGAGAGCGCCGCTTTGGCTTCCGTCTTGCTGAGATACTTCACCGCAACCAGCCTGGCGAACACATGGCTCTCGCGAGCGCGGGCGCGCACGGGATGTCTGCGCGGGTCATCCGCGGTCGGCGCGTTGAGGACCCCGGCCAGCGTGGCAGCCTGCGCCCAGGTCAGATCCGCGGGCTTTCTGCCGAAGTAGCCGCAACTCGCAGCCACGAGCCCGTAATAGCCATCGCCGTAGTAAGCGGTCTCGGCGTACATGGAGAGGATCCGGGCCTTTGAATATGCAAGGTCCAACTTCACAGCCAATGCCAACTGTTCCAGTTTGGCGACCCGCCCCGCCCGCACGGGTGTATAGAGCATCTTGGCGAGCTGTTGTTCGATGGTGCTGCCGCCCTGGTCTCTCTGTCTTGTTATCTTGGCGAGTATGACGCGCCCTATAGCGATGGGATCGATTCCGGGATCGAAGGACGAGTAGAATCGATGGTCCTCCGTCGCGACAAGGGCTTCGATGAAGCGTCGAGGTGGGTTCGGGCCGGGATAAGCAATGCCATGCTCGCGGGCCGCCGCCTGGACGAGAGTCGGAGCCGCACCAACGGATGGCGTACAGAAAAACAGCAGGGCGACGGCGACGCCAGCGACGATGACAAGTGCCGCAACAACCTTCGCTCCCCGCCGAAGCATCTCTGAATTGTGGCAGCGGGATCGCGGGTGCGCAACTCTCCCACGTAGGTTCCATCAGGATGGGCGCCCTGCTCCTGCCCCCGGCTCTGCACGGCTGACGGTGCCCGCAAAAAGAGTTTTGCTGAGCAATGAGTGGCGGCGCACCGGTCGCGCGAGCGTGGCGGATGCCAGTTACGCGTGTGACGGCGCTGGCAACGCAGATCATCTCATGTGGACGGCATGGCTGCCTCCACGGAACTGATTGAGCACACGATGCCGAGAGAATGTGCTCTTCCGAATCACAGCCAGCTTGACGCAACATTGGGATTTCCCAACCTTCTGGTCCCGTCGTGCCTGACCGCTGCAATCCGGCTCCGCGCGTGGCGCTGCCGTGCTCGGGTTCGCGTTGCTTGGCGTGCGAGCCTCACGCGCGTTTGATCGACAATGACAACATCGTCATAGCGTGGGCATCCAATGTGCGCTCGATTACCCTATGGTCGCTCGGTTCCTCCCAAGGCGATACTGGACCCTCGCTATTCTCCATGCTCCTGCGGAATTTCATTGCATCCCATATTTTGGACGGAACGCGGCTGTACGCAGTCGGAGATATCCACGGGCGCGCCGATCTGCTCCGCCGGGTCCACGAGTTCATTCGGCAGGATGCCTGTTGCAGCGAGGCCTCCCGCAAGGTGGTGATGTACCTTGGCGACTATGTTGATCGCGGTCGGGACCCCTGCGGGGTAATCGACATGTTGATCAATGATCCGCTTCCCGGCCTTGAACGGATCCACCTCAAGGGAAACCACGATGACTGCCTGATCCGATTTCTTGCCAATCCTCAACTTGGGAGGCTCTGGCTATCCCACGGCGGCGACAGCACCGTACGAAGCTACGGCGTGGTGCCGCCGCGGTCATTGTCGCGGTCGGAAATCCATCGGGTCCATCGGGAGCTTCTCCGGGCGCTGCCCTGGGCGCACTCAGCGTTTCTTCGTGATCTTAGACTGTCTCATTCCGAAGGCGGCTACTTCTTCGTTCACGCCGGCATTCGGCCCGGCACGCCGTTCGACCGTCAGACCGAGCTGGACATGCTTTGGATCGGGAAGACATTCCTCAACAGCCGAAGCAACCACGGGCAGATTATCGTACACGGCCACAACGTCACACAGGTGCCCGATGTACAGCTCAACCGGATCGGGATTGATACTGGCGCTTACCAGAGCGGAC
Organism: Gammaproteobacteria bacterium; assembly: GCA_050738295.1. Taxonomy (GTDB): domain Bacteria; phylum Pseudomonadota; class Gammaproteobacteria; order JAKDMP01; family JAKDMP01; genus JBAUSV01. Next base: position 3,211 of record JBOHZI010000152.1, on the reverse strand, counting down.
AGCTCACGTGCCTCATTTTACAATCGACCCAACGATACTTTTGGCAGACATCCCGCCCTGAGCGTGATCGACCGTTAAGGGTATCGCCTGTTCGCATGGAGAGGGTACCGGGCTTGCCTGTCGGAGGGCTGCTCGAAGTGTCGCAAGGCAATGGTCTTTCAACCAATCCGCGATAAGGGGTGAAGGGTCCAACCGTACGAAATTGCGCGGTTGAGCCTTCTCCCTACTGGCGCCTCGTCATTTGGTTGGCCCCTTCAACCGCGCTCGGCCCGCTCGCCACTGGCGCCGCATTGGCACCTCGAAGCCGGTGCCGTGCTCAACGCACTCGCCCGCCTTGCCCGCACCAAGTGCCGCCGCGGCTATCGGGATCGACCGGGATGACGAGGCGCCGAGAGGTTATCCACCCCCATGGGGGTAAGTCCGTGCGCCGATCAGGGGATAATGGTCCGAAACCGCCGACCTGCCGCGGACCGACCCACCTGCTGTCGGACCCAGCGCAGGAAAGTGCGAGGGCTCCGCCCTCGCACTCGCGCCGGGGCCGTGCGACCCCGGACCCGGCCCAACCTCAGGCGTCCAGATCCACACCGCCGAATGTGCACGGGACTACGTCATCGCCCGCGAGCGCACGGTCTTCCTCGCCGCCGCCATTTGCATTGCCGCCAGCGGAGCCGATGAGAAAGACATCGTGAGAAGGACGTGGGGACAACGTGATCCTGGTGCGGGACCGATCCGGGCAGCTGGAGTTGCCGCTGGCCCGTAAGGATTTCTCATTCAAAGAGCTCAACATGCGTGCCGGCACGAACAAAATTACTTTCGCCTTCCGGCCCGCGTCATCGCGGTGATAGACGTATCGGGGTAACGCGACAGCAGCAGGAGTATCGATGCACGAATTTGCGTTCGCTGAGGGAGGTTACTTCTCCAGGCAACTCGACAGCAAGGTTCCGGAAATCACGCTGTTGTTCTGGGTCACAAAGATACTCACCACAGCGATGGGGGAGGCCACCTCGGATTATCTCGTCTTTCATATCAACCCCTATGTCGCCGTTATGTTGGGAGCTGTCGGGTTCCTGGTGGCGTTCGCTCTCCAGTTTGTGGCACGTCGCTACATCACCGGGCTCTACTGGCTCATGGTGGCGATGGTGGCAGTGTTTGGCACGATGGCCGCAGACGTGACCCACATCGTGCTAGGAGTGCCGTACGCCGTTTCGACCGCATGTTTTGCGATCGCACTCGCCGTCATTTTCATCATGTGGAAGAAGTCAGAGGGAACGATTTCGATCCACAGCATCCATAACCGCCGGCGCGAATTGTTTTACTGGGCTACGGTCAGCGCCACGTTCGCTCTGGGAACGGCGGCCGGCGACATGACCGCGACCACATTGCACCTGGGCTACCTTGTTTCGGGTATCCTGTTCGTGGTTCTGTTTGCGATTCCTGGGATCTGTTACTGGCTCTTTGGGCTGAACAGTATTTTTGCGTTCTGGTGCGCGTATGTTCTCACCCGCCCGCTCGGGGCTTCGTTTGCCGATTTGTTCGGCAAGCCGGTGAGCTGGGGAGGCCTGGGCTATGACGATGGTCTGGTTACGCTCGCGCTGATCATTGGGGTGGCCGTGTGCGTGGCGTACATGGCATCAGGCCCCGATCAGTTGCCCCGCGGCAGCAAACACGAGATCTGATGGACGGTGTTGACCTCCGCAAGCGGCGCCGGTGGGTAGGTGCCGTCCCGGGCAGGAGGCGCGTTACGTCGTGGTAGGCCTGGGTCGAGTAGAAGTCATGTCACACACGTTCGAGCGGCTGCACGCTCTCATCCAGGTTCCGCGCAAGCGCTTGGCGAATATCGTCGTAATCGGGGCAGAATCTGGGGCGGGGTGGTGCTGGAATCAGGCGGGCTGACCGCGGCAGCGGACGAGGTCCGGGAGGTAGGGCACGTTCGGGCAGGCTTGGATGTCGAGCCTGGCGCCGAGGTAAGAGAGCATGACGATATGTGGGGTGTTCATGCTGCCGCCGCCTGGACATTGGCCGCCGCGTTGTCGTTCGAGAGCCCCGGATACCATCGTTCGAATAACGGCCGGAGCGTGCCGTCGAGCGCGCGCGTGCGGGTCTGCAGGAGGAGGTGAGCGCCGCGCGTGGTCCACTGCATCTGCTGGCGTTTGGCGAAACGCTTACTGATCACGGCGTTGACCGTGGACTCCGCCAGGCACGAGGAGATGCGCTCGCCGGCGCGATACCGCTCGCCATAGTTGATCAGGCTGCCGGCGTTGGACGCAATGTAGACGTCGAACTCGTGCGCCGTGCGAGCGAACTTGCGCAAGTTGGCATAGTCCACCTCCAGCCCGTCCACGTCGTCCAAGAAGAAGGCAATTGTTTTCCTGGCCAGATGTTGGTTGCCGTGCCAAAGCAGCCACTTGATCCACTCCAGGTCGGCCAGCAGGTTTGCCCCTACCGCCTCGTCGTAGTGGGCAACACCGCGTGCATACTGCTCCAGCACCGTCAGGCGCATCGTGATGTGAAACCAATCCAGGACATGCTCGGACTCCGGGGTGACCAGTTCTGTCAGCGCGCGTACCTCCTCGCCCCCGTCGGTTAGGAAGGTGACGTCCTGATTGGCCTGCAGTCCCTGGCTCTTGAGCATGTCGAACAGCCGGCGCTTCGGCTTGCGGTCATAGCCATGCACCAGGCCGACGTAGCGGGCATCGCGATCTTCGGGCATCGACCGGCCGACGATGACCTCGAAGTTGGTCTTCCGATCGTCCCAATTGCGAACGTAGCCGCCGTCGAGACCAACCACGATCCGGCCTTCAGGGATCGGCAGTCCGGCCCATTCCGCGGGGCAGCCATCGATGAAGCAAGGCCGTTCCTCCGCCAGCTCTGCCTCGGCACGCTCGGCCACGCGCAGCGTGTGCGCGCGCAGTGTCTTGGCGTTGGCGCCGGACGCGATCGGCAGTACGTCGGCCAGCAGCCCGGCCGCGGCCGCATAGGGTGCGAGCGACGCCCAGCGGGACTCCAGGTAGAGCCGCTCTGGCGCGACGTGATCAGGCATAAGAGTGCGCAACGGCGATACGGTCGCCGGGCTGCCGGTAATCTGGCACGGACAGCGATGCAGTCGCGGGCTGGAAAGCCGCACGTCGCCGTAGAGCGTCATGAAGATGACGGGGTAACTGCCCTTGCTGCGCCGGCGCGCGCCACAGACCTCGCAACAGCGATGTCGCAG
>JBOHZI010000151.1:0-5983 GCA_050738295.1 Gammaproteobacteria bacterium | reverse complement strand
CCGTGAAGTCGACAACTGTGATCGTATCCAATTCCTGCGGAACGCACGTGGTCGAGTGATCGGCATGGCGATCGCCGACGGCGACATTGTTTTTGACAAGGCGGATTTCTTCAACAATCCGCATACGTTGGTGTCGACCTTGGCGTTGCTTCTGCTGGTGTGCCTGTGTTACTTGATCGGGATATGGGGACGGCACGGATGGTCATTGAAGCTCGCGCCGATCAAGGGGGTAGAATCGCTGTCCGCCGGCACTCAGACATCGGCGCTGTCCGGGTGGCTGCTATTCCTGATCTTGATGATCATTGCCGCGATCCTAATGTCCGCGGCTGGCTACAAACTTTTGTTCGATTTCCCACCGCCGATTCTTGTCGCGGCAGTCGTTGCGGGATACATGGCCTCCATCCTTACACTGATCGCGCTGTGGTTCGTGCCGCAAGCGTGGCGGTCGCAGACATGGCCTCTTTGGCGCAAAGTGCTGCACACGTTTATCCTCGTCTTGATGGCTTGGACCATCGTGCTGTTGATCGAATGGAAGGTACTGCTGGCGCCGTTGATGCTGTGAATGGCACCTTCGGGTGCGCTGCCGCGTCAGGCATCGGTGGTCTAGCGATCGCGCAAGCCGAAGCATTACGCAAGGAAATCGCCGATCTCCCTACGACGGTCAATGCTGGCTCCTGCAAAGCTTGCGGCTCAAAGCATCAAGTTTGAAGTGGGCAGGTGATCAGCCCTCCCGAAAGCGGCCGATCGCGAGTGTCGCCTCAGGATCGCACAGGGACCGTTCGAGTTTCACTGCCACCGTCACGCGGAACTACGGGCGCGGTTCGGCCATCTCCAGACAGTCGCAATCTCTGTCAGGTTGCCCGATTGCAGTCGTTCGAAACGCGCCTCGCCGCAGAGACTTTGGAAATGCGTAGGATCGGCGATGCAGATCATCAATGCGTCGACCTGGTGCCGCACGCATCGTGCAGGCGCCGGTCCGTCATTCCATCATGCATTCTGACGCGGAGAGTGATAGATCACGGTTTCGTCGGATCACATCTGGAACTTGCCGCCCGCCGGGAATACGCGCATATTGCCGTCCTCGTCTACGCCATGTTCGGCTTGTCGGGAGTTACCATGAATCTGCCTGCAGGGCCTCTTATCTTTGTCGGCTGGCTCGCTTTCATTGCCTACTGGGCGTGGCACGCGCGCGCGGTGAAATACGCCGCACGTAGCGAGCCGTTCGCGGCGTACTTCTTCAAATATTCGCTGCCGCTTATTGTCGGTGTAGTGCTGGTGGTGCCATGGCAGAGCGTGGGGGGCTGGTTGAACAGGCGCTTCGTGCCGCCGAACTCGGTGTTGCCGTTGCTTGGCGTCCTGCTCGTATGGACCGGTGTACTTTTCGCGATCTGGGCCAGGGCGACGTTGGGGCGTAACTGGAGCGCCTCGGTGGAGGTAAAGCAGGAGCATGAACTGGTCGAGCGAGGCCCATACCGATGGGTGCGCCACCCAATCTATACCGGGCTGCTGCTGGCACTCCTCGGCAGCACGTTGTTCCTGGACGAGTGGCGCGGTTTTGTCGGCACGGCCATTATCGCCGCGTCGTTCTGGATCAAGCTGAGGCTGGAAGAGCGCTGGATGCGCGAGGAGTTCGGCGAGGCCTATGTTGATTACATGCATCGGGTGAAAGCGCTGGTGCCGGGCGTCCTCTGAAACTATCGGATCGCGTTCGCCCGCAAAGTTGTAGCAGGTGCGGCATGGGTCTCGGGGTCAGATCTCGTTTCCGGAGTAGGCCTGCCTTTATGGCGACGCACGGGCACAAATTTTGCGACTTGCTGTGGCTTTACACAGCAAGGGACTGCCTGTAACAGCTCCTGCTGTTCCACGTTGGAACGGCAAATCTCGGAAGGCCTGTAAAGCTGAATGGGTCGTCAGATGCCTAGGCGCACCGGTGACCAGCTTTCCTGAAAGCTGACGGTGGCCACTGTCAGCAACGGGTCGATTCTGTTGAAAAACTCGGTTGGTCGTTGAGTGCCCCGAAAAAGTAGCCGCGCGACGGCCACGCACGACAGTTCGGTTTGACGCACATACGAGCCTCCGGACCTTCTAGACCGAACTGTCGCGAGCAAAAATTTCGCTGCCAGAGTGCCCGAAATTCCGAAAGGGAGCGTTTTAATAGAATCGGTCGCGTTGCGACCAACGGATAAGCTGGTCGCTCATCGGCCAACACCGGTCAGTCGACGCATCAATCACGTTTCCCGAAAGCGGCCCTTCGATGCGCAGGCGACGGCGCCGCATCCGGTAGGTGAGTCTTGTGCGCGCGATGCCGCTGACGGTCCGCCCACCGCTGTCGCTGCACACCTTCCGTAAAAACTGCGGCCGCTACTGCCCACTCGCAACCGCCGCCGCGGGCGGCGGTCGCCCCGGCAGCGGCAAGCCGGCCTGCTTGCACAGGGCGGCAAAGCGCGGGTCGTGCTGCCAGGCCAGCGCGAACGGGTCGTACAGCATTGCAGTGAATTGCGGGTCGTGCTGCGTCCAGGCGCGCTGCAGCCACGCGAACATGTCATCCGGTTGCTTGCGAAGTGCGTACAGGTCAGCGACGAAATACGGCTGATCCTTGCCGTACTTGGCTATGTATGCGTGCAAGGCCACATCGGCCTGCTCGTGATCGGGGTTGATCTGTTGCGCCATTGCCCGTATCGCCGGCCCGACGACCGGATCGGTTTCCTGCTTGGCATCGCGCACCGCGGCGGCGGCATCGCCGCGCAGGATGTCGATCGCGGCCAGATTCGCGTACAGCAACGGGTAATCCGGCTGCAAGGCCAGCGCCTTGCGGATCGCCTGCTCGGCAGCATCGAGCTGGCCTTGCGCCAACAGGACGCCGGCCAGATTGGCATAAAAGTCGGGGCGCAGCGGATCGGTGACGATGGCTTTGCGATACAACTCGGCCGCCGGCTGCAGTTGCCCGAGGTTGAGATATCCGCCGGCCAGGAAATTCATGACATTGCCATCGTGCGGCGCCAGCGCGTTGGCCCGCTGGTACTCGGCCAGCGCCCCCTTGGGGTCGTTGTCGACCTGCGCCAACAGGTAACCGCGAGTCATGTGGGTCGCCGGCGCGTCCGGTGCCAGCAATTGCTGCTTCTCCGCCGCCACGCGCGCTTGCGCGAAGGCTCGTTGCTGCGCATCACCGGTCAGAGAGGTAACACCCAGATTGAGCCAGGCATTGGACAGCGTGCCCCAGGCATAGGCGTAGTCCGGATCGAGCTTGAGCGCCTGCTGGGACAGCGCGATGCCTTGGCGAAGGTCGGCTTCGGTCACGTGCCGGCCGAGCGCGCGCCCTTGCAGCATCAACTGGTAGGCCTCAACCTTGCCGCTTGGCGGTTTGTCGTTGATGCCGAGGGTCTGGCCCAGCAGCTTGACCTTGAGTGCCGCCGCGACCGCCTGCCCGATATGCGCCTGGATCGCGAACACGTCCTTCAGCGGCTCGTCGTAGCTGTGCGACCACACGATGCCGCCGTCCTTCGCGCGGATCATGCTGACGGTGACGCGGATGCTTTCCCCCGCCTGGAACACCGAACCCTGGATCAGGTGGGCCACGCCCAGCGTGGCGCCGATCTGCGCCGGGCTGTCCTTGGAATCGCGGAACTTGAAGCTGGAGTACTTGCCGATCACCTTCAGCCCGTTGATCTGGGAAAGATCGGTGATCAGCTCCTCGGACATCCCATCGACGAAGTATTGCTGTTTGGCATTGCCGCTTTCGTTGGCCAGTGGCAGCACCGCGACGGATTTTGCCGGCACCTTGGCCAGCGCGGCGACAAACGCCTTGGCATTGGCCACGTTGGTCGTACTGGTGGCATCGCGGTGCAGCACGAACTGGTTGGTGACCAGCAGTACGATCGCCACCGCCATGATGCCGATGATCCAGAAGTCCAGCTTGCGGCCGGTCGAGTGCGCAATCGAATCACCCGGCGCGATCTCGCTCTCGCGCTTCAGCCCGCTCGGCGTGATCTCGTAGACCCACGCGAAGGCCAGCCAGAACGGAAAGCCGATCACGCAGGCGACCAGGAACCAACGCACTACCCAGTCAGGCGCTCCAACGTAGGGCGCAAGTTGCGCGATGCCCTGTGACAGCGCCCACACTGCCGCGGCGTAAAACGCGCCCGCACGCAGCACGTTGCGGCGCTTGAGCTCGCCAAAAAATACCCCGGCCTTCAACCCATCGCCCCTGCAGCGGAATTGTGAGCAGCGCCGCATTATTGAGTGCCACGGGAGCCTGCGCAAGCTGGCGGCCGCAAGCAATGGACGTCCGCAAGTATTTTGCGACAATCCCAGCGAGCGCTCGACGCACTAGCCGTTCGTCGTTGGCTAGCCCTCCATAAAGCGGACGATCGTGACCGGCGGCAACGGATCGACAGCGGAACTCGAGATCCGTAAACAAAAACCCGCCTCGCGGCGGGTTTCGTGTTTCATGCGGCTTCGGTTTGACGTGACGGCTTACGCCCTCGCCACCGAATAGCGTTTCAACCTTGCGGCGAACTCGGCCAGCTTGCGGTTGCCACTGGCTTCGGCCTCGCGGCACCACTGTTGCAGCGCGACCAGCGCCGATTCCGGTTTGCGCTGCTCCATCAGCGCGGCGAGGCGAGCCCGGTATTCGCTGATCTGTTTCAGGCGCGGCCGATCCTCGACAACATTGGCCAGGCGTGCCTTGCCGCCCTTGTCCAGCCAGCGGCCACCGTTGGCCAACGCGCGACGCAGGCGACGGCGCGGCATCGCGCCGAAACGACGCGTGCCTTCCGCGTGCGACTGCTCCCGTACCGTGGGCTTGATCACGGTCTTGTAATAGTCGGTCATCGCCTCGAAGCGGTGCGTCAGCAGCGCCTTCAAGGTGATCATGTCCGGCAGCGACACATTGGGGCGCTCATCCAGCGACGGCGCCACCCGCAACACTTTGGCCAAACCGGCCCTTTGCAAGCCCTGGATCACCAACCAGCCGATATCGACCTCGAACTTGCGCAGCGCGAACTTGGCAGAACTCGGAAACGCGTGGTGATTGTTGTGCAATTCCTCGCCGCCGACCCACACACCCCACGGCATGAGATTGGTCGCCTTGTCGGCGGTCTCGAAATTCCGATAGCCCCACCAGTGGCCAAGGCCATTGACGACGCCCGCCGCCCAGAACGGAATCCATACCATCTGCAGCGCCCAGATCGCGGCGCCCAATACGCCGAACAGCGCAATGTCGATGACCGCCAGCAGCGTGACTCCGAGATAGGGATGCGGCGTGTAGACGTGGCGTTCCAACCAGTCGTCGGGCGTGCCGCGGCCGTATTTCTGGATATCGGCTTCATTGGCAGCCGCTGTGCGGTACAACTCCGCACCCTCCAAGAACACCTTGCGGATGCCGACGACCTGTGGACTGTGGGGGTCCTCGGCGGTTTCGACGTGCGCGTGGTGTTTGCGATGCACCGCGACCCACTCCTTGGTAACCATGCCGGTGCCAAGCCAGTTCCAGAAACGCAGGACGTGTGCGACAACAGGGTGGAAATCGACGCCGCGATGCGCCTGGCTGCGGTGCAGGTACAGGGTGACGGCGAAAATGGTGAGCTGGGTGGTAACCAGTACGTACAGGAGAATCGTGAGCCAGCCGGCGTTCGCCAGGCCGTGTGCGGCAAATTGAAGGAAAGCGTTTAACATCGTGAGCGTACGAAATGAAGGATTGGACAAACCCGTTAATCCAGAGTCTAGGGGAGAACCCCCGCCGTCGCCACAGGCTTGCCTAAACAATGTGATGACCGCGACAATCATTTCAACCCCCTTCGCCTTGACTTGACCATGGCACCAGCGCCGGCGTTGCTTGAACTCGTGTCGTTAAGTCGCCGGTTGGGTGGTCATCGTGTGCTGCACGATGTCTCGTTCAAACTCCAGCGGGGCGATGTACTGGGCTTGCTGGGAGTCAACGGCGCCGGCAAATCGACGACGTTGTCGATTGTTGCGGGCGCGTTGA
>JBOHZI010000150.1:0-5994 GCA_050738295.1 Gammaproteobacteria bacterium | reverse complement strand
GTGATGTTGGTGCGTCCCGCATGGAAACGGGCCTTGGCGGAGGCAAGCTGCTGGGCCACGGCCGCCTTCTCTGCACGCACGTAACGCAGCGTGTCGCCACCGACGATCACGTTGAAGTAGGCTTCCGCTACGCGCGCGATCAGCTCCTGCTGCGAACGCTGATTGCTCACTTCGGCGAGTTTCGCCTGGTCCCTCAACTGCGTCGCCTTCACGGAAACGCCCGCACTGTAGAGCGGTTGAGTGAGCGTGATTCCAAAACCGTAAATATTGCCCGCGCTGCTGAGCGGCGCGAGGACCTGGAACGGAAAGTTCGGCGGCACAGTCACATCCGTGCGCGACCATACCCGCTCGTACTGCCCGGCGAGCGATATCTGCGGCAAATAAAGCGCCGTCGCCTGACCACGCTTCGCCTGGCCGGCCTTCTCTGCATAATCCGCGGCTTGCAGGGTGGGATCGTAGTGCTGCGCTTTGCTGACCGACTCGCTGAGATCCAACGCCGAAGCGGTGCCTGCCGCCAGCAGGAAAGCAAGCGTCGTTAGCGTTTTCCACACGCGGTTTCCCGCTTCACTTCGCCGCATGAGACACCTTCTTTTTCTCGACCCGGTACCAGAGTGCATAAAGGGATGGCAGGTAAAGCAGTGTCAAGACCGTCGCCCCGATCAGCCCGCCCATGATTGCCCAGGCCATGGGCGCCCAGAACGTGGATCGTGTCAGCGGAATCATGGCGAGCACGGCCGTGGCAGCGGTCAGCACGATCGGTCTGCAGCGGTGTACGGCAGACTCGATGATCGCTTCGCGCATGGCCATGCCGCCCGTAAGCGCCTTGTCGATCTGCGTCACCAGGATCACCGAATTACGAATAATCATGCCGAAGAGCGCGACGATACCGAGCATCGCAACGAACCCAAAGGGAATCTGGAAAATTAACAGAATGGCAGTGACTCCGATCATGCCGAGCGGCGCGGTGAGCAGCACCAGGATCATCTTGCGCATGTCCTGGAGCTGAATCATCAACAGGAACATGACGAGAATGCCCACCAGTGGCATGACCGCGATAATCGCCTTCTGACCCTTGCTACTCGATTCCTGCGAGCCTCCGATGGCAATGGTGTAACCCGGCGGCAGGGTTTTGACAACGGTTTCGATCTTCGGCCAGAGGGCCTTCGTAACATCGTTCGCCTGAGCATCCGTCTGCATGTCCGCGCGCACGGTGACGGTGGGAACGCGGTTCCGTCTCCACAGCACGCTGGGTTCCGTGTTCACCGTAACGGTCGCGAGTTGCGAGAGCGGCACAAAACTTCCATCCGCCAGATGAACCATCAGATCCCCGATGTTGCTGATATCCGTGCGTTCCTTCGAGATCAATCGTCCGACGACGTTGATGTTCTGGTCGCCCTGACGGTATTGCGTGGTAACGATTCCGCTGAGCGAGGCCGCCAACGCATTGGACACATCCTTGGAGGTGACGCCAAGCGCCCGTGCCTTGTCCTCGGCAACGTTTACGTGCAGGACCAGGACGTCTTCGCCGCGGTCGCTGTTGACCTCGCGAAGATTCGGATTGGCACGCATGATCGCCATGACCTTGTCGGCCGCCGGCACGACCTTTGCCCAGTCCGGTCCGGAAATCCGGAACTGCACGGGATAGCCGACCGGTGGACCGTTTTCGAGCCGCGTTACCCGTCCGCGCACCAGCGGAAAACCGTTGTCGAACATCCGGCGGACATGGCTGAAAACCCGTTCGCGCGCCGCCACGTTTTTGGTCAGCAGCACGATTTCGGCCAGGTTCGTGTTCTGGCTTTGCACTTTAAGCGGGAGATAAAACCGCGGACTGCCGGCGCCGACGTAAGTGATGTATGAAACGACGTCGGGATCGCTTTTTATTTTGTTGTCGAACAACGTGGCCTGCCGTTCGCTCTCCACGAAAGTTGCCGCCTGTGGGAGCCACATGTCCACGACGAGTTCGTTACGGTCGGAGAGCGGGAAAAACTGTTTGGGCACAAAAGCGAACAGTCCGATGGCGGCGACGAAGAGCAGCACCGTTACCCCGACCACGGCCCCGCGGTGATCCAGGCACCAGGTGACGCGCGCGCGAAACCAGCGGTAGAAAGGTTTCTGGTAAACCGTATACTCGTCGACTGGTCCGCTGTGCTTTTTTTCCTTCAACAGCTTGTAGCCCAGATACGGCGTAAAGACGACGGCCGTGATCCATGAAAGAAGAAGCGCAACCGTGACGACCTGGAAGATCGAAATCGTATATTCGCTGGCACCCGATTTTGCGAGTGCCACGGGAAGAAATCCGGCTGCCGTGACCAGCGTTCCCGTGAGCATCGGAAACGCCGTAGACGTGTAGGCGAAAGTGGCGGCATGGAAGTGGTCCATACCCTCCTCAAGCTTCAGCGACATCATCTCGACGGTGATGATGGCATCGTCCACGAGCAGTCCCAGGGCAATGATCAGTGCTCCGAGAGAAATCTGCTGTAAATCTATGCCGGCGAAATACATCACCAGAAACGTCATCGCCAACACAAACGGTATGCACAAAGCGACCACGAAGCCGGTACGCAGCCCCAGCGAAAGAAAACTCACAATGAGTACGATTCCAACAGCCTCGAAGAGCGCAGTCGTGAACTCGCTCACGGACTGCTTGACGACTACCGGCTGATCGGAAACCGTATTGATCCGCACGCCGACGGGCAGCTCGTTCTGGGTGCGCGTCACGATCGCATCCAGTTCCTTGCCGAGCTGGATCACGTTGCCGCCGCTGCGCATACTAATGGCAAGCCCGACCGCGGGTTTACCGTCGAAGAACATCTTGTAAACTGGTGGATCGACGTAGCCACGCTTGACGGTCGCGATGTCGCCCAGCTTGAAAACCCGATCGCCCGAACGAATGCCGATATTGCGGATGCTGTCGAGCGAATCAAACTCGCCGCTCACGCGCAACTGGACCTGATCGGATCTGGTCTGAACGGTGCCGGCCGACTGTACGCTGTTGGTCTGAGCCAGAACTTTCAGTATCTGCATCGGATCAATGCCGAGCGAGGCCAGCTTCGCATTCGACATCTCGATGAAAATTTCCTGATCCTGATCGCCTACGTAATTCACCTCGTCCACCGCAGGCACCCCGAGGATGTCGCGACGCAGACTTTTCGCGAACTGCTTGAGCTGCGCGTAGCTGAAGCCGTCTCCCGTGAGCGCATAGATGTTCCCAAACGTCTGACCATAATCGTCGTTGAAGAACGGCCCCTGCACGTCCTTCGGCAACTGGTATTCCATGTCGCCTATTTTCTTGCGTACGTCGTACCAGACGCCTGCCACCTGTGCGGGCGGCACGTCGTCGTGCACCGTGATGGTGAGCATCGTGTAGCCCGCCATCGTCTCGCTCTGGACATTGTCGATCTGATCGATAGTCTGCAGTGTCTGCTCGAACTTGTCGGCGACCTGGTTCTCCATGTTGTAAACGGTGGCCCCGGGCCAATAGGCCTTGAGCGTCATCGAACGGACGGTGTAGGTAGGGTCCTCTTCCTGGCCCAGATTGGAATAGGCGAACAGGCCGGCCACGGTGAAGATCACCAGCATGAACACGATCATCTGCCGGTGATTGAGCGCCCATTCCGAAAGGTTGAAGCGGGTCATGGTGTCCTGTCAGGTCTCCAACGTCGCATCAGCAGGGACACTAGTCGCTTTGCGGGAAATAGGTTCCGACAGGCTTTACCTTCTGTCCCTCGTGGAGCAGTTGCGCACCCGCGGTGACGACAACATCGCCCGGTTTTACTCCCGAGACGATCAGAGCACTGTCGCCTTCCAGAGAGAATATCTTCACGGGCCTGCTGGCAACGGTCGAACTCTGCTTGTTCACGACCCACAGTAGCGACGAACCGCTCTTGTTATAAAGGGCGGTGAGCGGGACGAGGTAGGCCTTGTGCTCGACCGTGCCCGGCACATGCACGTAGGCGGTCATGCCGAGACGCACCGTGGCATCGGGATCGAGCAGCGTGACGCGGCCCTCGTAGGTATGCGTGGTTTTGCTCGTATCCGGATAGAGAATGCGCAGCTTCGCCTTATAGGTCAGACCCGGAACAGCCCATAGCGTGACGGTGAGCCCGCGCGCCGAGCGAATCTCGTCCACGCGGGATTCCGGCACACTGATCGCAACCTCACGTTCACCGTTCTGTGCAATGTCTACCGCATCCTCTCCCGGCCGCACCACTTTCCCGACATCCATGTTGATGGATGTGACAATGCCCGGGACCGCCGCCCGCAAGGTTCCGTAATCGAGTTGGTTTTGGGCTTCCCCGTACTGTGCCTGTGCTGCTTGCAACTGCGCCTGCGCCTTCTGATCGTTGAGCTCGCTCTGATCGTATTCGGCTTCGCTGATGAAATTCTGATTCACCAATGCCTTCGAGCGCCCAAGATCGATCTTGGCCTGCGCGGCCTGGCTGCGTGCGGCATCGAGCTGCGCCCTGGCTTGCGTGAGCTGGTATTGGAGATTGCTGAGATCCAGCTGTAACAATGCCTGGCCGACCTTGACCTGCTCGCCCACTTCCGTGATCCGCTTTGCCACCGTGCCCCCGACCTGGAACCCCTGCTGGCTGTCGAAACGCGACTGGATCTGCCCGGAATAGGTCGAGCCGACGGTGCTCTCGTACTGACCCACCACCATCGTCTGCACAGGCCGGATGACAGCTTCCACCGCGTTATTGCTCTTGCCGCAGGCGACAACAAAAATCGGTAGCAACCCGGCAACAAGAACGATGCGCTTTATCGACATGTCGCCCAAGCCTGTTCGCACTATCTCATGCCTTGGGCTTTACGCAGCGCGTGCCGCCGCGCAAGACGCACAGGCGCCACACGGCGGCTTTGGCGTAAAACTCGAGGCTGTTCTTGACATCGCCCCAGGAGTTGAAGGCGTTCTTCTCGAACAGTTTCAAGCCGCCGACGCGTCGATCCGCACCGACGCCCAGCACTTCTCCGGTGCTGGCGTCCTTCACGACCGCCTCAATCGTGACCTGACCGGTAAAAACCGGTTTCCCGCTGATGAAGGACCATACGGAATTGGCGAGCTTGGCCGGCAGAATCACCTTGGAGGCAAAGGCAAGAGCGGTATGCGAAGGTTCGCCGTGGCTGATCGCGATTTGAATCTGCATCACCCCGGGGCCTGGACTCCGGACCATTGTGTAATCTTTGGAGAGCTTGTCGTACAGGGTGACGTAGAAACTGTTCGCCAACTCCTGCAGATCCTTGCGCTGGGTCGCGGAAAGATCCGAATTCCGCTGGCCCCACAACGTGACCGGTTGGAGCAGAATCGCATGGTAGTCGGCCCAGTCCGCCTTGGGATTGCGATAGAAGAGCAGCGCTTGCTGGCCCCGTTGCCCCTTCTGGAGGAGCGATTTATAAGGTGCAAGGAAACCGTTCGGCTGCACGGTCTTGGCCTGCTGCGTGGCGGCACAGCCGCCCACAAAGACCACACAAACGACTATGGCAACAGCTGCAAATCGCGTCATGCTGAGCCTCCCCATGGACCCCGGTTGCACAGGAATCATCGCCTGTTTTTTTATGTTTGTCAACATACTCGGACAGGGCGGAACGAAGCAGTCGCGGCGTATAAAGACAAACTGTAAATTCATTAAATTCAAAGGCTTGGTAAACAACGGAATATGCTGGACGCGCAACAGTCAGGATCTATCGCGGCCTCATCCTCAAAGCAGCATAGGGTACAATCGCGCCAGCTCCGGCTGGCCGTATCAAAGGCCGTGTCGACGGGAGCATAAACCCAGTTGATCACCATCAAGAGCTATAGTGAACCTCTCTTACATAGACTGTGACGTTGGCAGAATGTACAAAAAAACTATGATCGATGATGAACATCTGGCACTTGCAACACGCGTTCGCGATGCCTGCGTAACCGCGGCACTGGCCGGCCACGAAGAAGCCGCGATTTCAGGGTTGTGCGGAGAAGGCGCCCTGGAAGCTGCGATCAGCGCTATTCAGAAT
>JBOHZI010000149.1:0-5995 GCA_050738295.1 Gammaproteobacteria bacterium | reverse complement strand
CGGTGTATCGCTGGCTATCGCCGACCAGCTCGAATGGGATACCGCAATTACCTGGCCGGATGTGCGTCTTGATTATGGCGAGCCGCGGATGGCGGGGATTGGCTACATCGCCAACGGCTGTATTGCGGGGCGTTCGTCGAGCGCGACGGTGGGCGCCGGATCATCAGTCTGCGCAAGGCCAACATGAGAGAGGTAGGGCGCTATGCCGAAACTTAAACGCGGGACGCTTCTGCCGACCCCGGCAGAGGATGCAGCCATTACGTCCGCAGCACGCTCCGATCCGGACGCGCGCCCGTTTACCGATAGGCAATGGGAACGAATCAAGCCGCGAGTGCGCGTCGGACGGCCGCCGGCTGCGGTAACCAAGGAGCGCATCACAATCCGCTTGTCGCGCGAGGTAGTGGAGCGTTTCCGGGCGAGTGGAGCGGGGTGGCAGACGCGCATGGATGCAGCGTTGAAACAGTGGCTCAGGGGTAATCGTCCGCGATGATCAAAGCGTCACAAAATCAATAGGGTCAGTCTCTGAATCGATGGGGTCAGTCTCGACTCGTTATACGATCCGCCATGAACGCGTCGGTCCCTGGCCGACGCTTAGCCTGATCGACACGGCCGGCGGCGGCACCGTCACGGTGGCGTGCCGCGGTGCGCGGCTGCTGCACTTTCAGGTACCGGTGGCCGGCGAACTGCGCGATATCGCCGACGGCTACCGCGATGCCGATGCGCTGGGCGCGCTCAGGGGCGCACGTTTTGCGGTGATGGTGCCGTTCGCGAATCGTGTCCGTGATGCGTGCTACCGGTTCGATGGCGAGGCGTTCGATCTGAAACCGGCCGCGTTCGGCCGTGAGCGTAGCATCATGCACGGCTTCGTGCTTGACGCCGATTTCATTCCGCAAAAGACGGAGTCGGACGACGAACACGCGAGCGTGTGTTTCGAATATCGCGGGCTGCGGCCGGGCGCTCATCCCGGTTATCCGTTTGCGGTGGATGTTACGGTGCGATACACGTTGCATGCAGGCGGGCTGGACGTGGACATCGGCATGTGTAACGTTGGCGAACGCGTCGCGCCGTGCTTTTGCGGCTGGCATTCGTACTTCAAACTGCGCGACGATGGCATCGACGAGTGCCAGCTGCAATTGCCAGCGCAGCAGACGATACGCACGGACGCGGCATTGATCCCGTTGCCGGGAGTGGCGGCTTACGCGTTGCTCGATCAGCATCCTGAGCTTGATTTCCGGAAACCGCGCCCCATAGCCGACAGCGTTCTCGACACTGGATTCACGGAATTGACCGCTGATCCTGATGGCCGCATTCGCACGCATCTGCGCGATCCGCGCAGCGGGCTCGCGATCGCGCTATGGCAGCAGCGCGGCGTGGTGCTGGTGTTCACCGGCGACACGCTGGCTGAAGGTCGGCGCAGATCGGTGGCGCTGGAGCCGATGGAAGCGATGACCGACGCGTTCAACCGCGACGATTGCGCGGCGGCGATCGCGCTGGCGCCGGGCGCGTCGCGGCATTTCAGTTGCGGTGTCGAGGTGAATTTGCCGTAGCGGTGGGCGTTGGTGGGTTCGTCCAAGTCGGCCCAGCATCGCTAGTCAATCAAGATCAATCGAGTCTGACCCCATTGATCGTCGGAGATGCTTGTCGTGCGCCCCGTCAGTCCTCGCGTCAATAGCCCGAGGAATGATGACGCTTCGCTGATTGAGGCGGTCAAGTGACCGCTGGTGGCCAACCCGGTGGCGAATCTGGCGGAGGGGAGGAAGTTGATTGAGGCGGTGGGTGAGTCTGCGCTTTAAGAAAAAGTCCTTAAAAATCAATTACGCATTTCTGCCTGAAATGCCATATAATGATGTTTCGGGAGTGGAATACGTAACATGTCGAGTAGATGGTCGCAGAGATGTCTCTTTCATTCGGAGGCATTTTTTCATTTCGTACGCCATAGGTCGGCGAACTCCCGGTCAATAAAATAGGTCCAATCATTCGTAGGGGGAGTTTGTCATGGTCGCGGTTATGGACAGTCCGCTCAAGCAGGAGTTTGAGTATTACCTCGCTCATCAGGACGAGCTGGTAAAGGAGTACAACGGCCAGGTGGTTGCAATCAAGGATTGCAAGATTCTGGGCGCATACCCGGATGAGGCAACCGCTGTAGCGGAAACTCAGAAACATCATGCCCTGGGCACGTTCCTAGTACAGAAGGTCGAGCCAGGCGACGAATCCTATACCCAACGCTTCTATTCGCGCGTAGCGTTCGGATAAGCATCCGGATGCCGCGTCTGCAGTGCCTTACGATTAAGGCTCATCACGGTCTTGCTCGCTCGATCGTAACGAGATGCGGGATTTCCGCCGGCTTTGATCTAAACGCGAACCCTGCCCCGAAAATCGCTCCAGACTGCGAATTTGATGCGGTCTGGGATACAGGTGCGATGGCCTGCGTAATTTCACAGCAGGTAGTCGATGCCTGCAAGCTCAAGCCCATAGGAATGACGCAGGTTCGTGGGGTTCACGGCGTTAAAACTGCCGAGATCTACCTGGTAAGTGTGTATCTTCCGAGCCATGTGTGCTGCGTGAACGTCAAGGTTACGAAGGGTGACTTGGGGGACGGGCCGCAGATACTTATTGGCATGGACATCATTTCCCGCGGGGATTTCGCCATCACTACCGAACACGGAAAGACCGTCATGTCGTTCCGCATGCCGTCGGTCAAATGCATCGATTTCGTCGAGGAAGCCCGCGCGGCGGACGCGGAGGTAAAGCGTCAAATTCCGGTGCCGGCGCGCGGCAGCGAGAATAAGGAAAGGAAGAAAAAGCAGAAGCAGTTTGGTAAAAACAAACGTACGAAGAAAAGAAAATGACCCGCTCTCGCGGGTCTTTTTTATGATCGGATTACCGTCCGATAATGTGATCGATTCCAACGGCTGCACACGCCAGCGATTGCAGGGCGGTCAGTCGCAGCGGATCATGGCTGCAGTGCCTGCACATTCAGTTCCGGATGCTCGGGGTTTTTGTCAGCGACATTGAAGCTGTTGCAGATCTCATTGTTCGCGCCCCAAACGATTCCCTTCTTAACGCGCTCGTCGGATTGCTTGCATGTCATCCAGTGCTTGCGCTTGCCAAGCAGATAGTCGAGCCGAGCGAAGAAGACGTCATAGATCGCTGTGCCATCGATCGGGGCCCCCGCCATCGCGCCTGTCGTGGCCGTCCAGTTGCCGCCAGTGGTCGGCATCGGAGTGACGGCCTGCGCGTTGCGGTTCACCTGCACGGAGATGATCACGCCGTCCAGAATTTCCTTCGCCTGAACGTCCCAGTAATCGTGTCCCGAGGAGGCCGCGAGGACCAGGTAGATGAGCCAGTGCCTGGTGGCTCGGAGTCCGTCGCGCATCTGCACAACATCGAAATCGTCGCCATCGTCGAGGCGGAAAAGCTTTTCGACGGTTTCGAGCGCCTGATCCTTCGTCACTCCTTGATAGGTGCACGATGTCGTCGTGAGCCACTGCTGGCGTGTGAGATGCGGGTGTTGCGCGGCGCAGCCGGCAAGAAATGCGACGGCTAGGGCCTAAATTAAGCCGCCGACAGCCCGCATAGCGGGATGGCGGTCAGCTTGAATGAGTAAAAAGAGACTTCCTGCTTCATTCGGCCTCGAGGGCCATGATGGTCGTAACCGTCAGCAGAAGAGGAAGTCTCCATGAGCACTATAACCATCGGCGTGGACTTGGCAAAGAGCACGTTTTCGGAGTGCGAGATGAATGCGGTCGGCCGTGTCATGCGTCGCCAGAATCTGCGGCGTAATAAGCCGTTTGCGGTCTGGCTGGCGCAGCTACCGGGTGGCACTGTGGTGGCGATGGAGGCGTGCAGCGGGGCGCACCATTGGGCGCGGCGGTGTCTGGAGTACGGTCTTGAGCCCCGCATCATCGCCGCCCAGTTCGTCAAACCATTTCGCAAGAGTCGGGCGGCCAAGAACGACCGCAACGATGCCGAGGCGATCGCCACCGCTGCGCGCCAGGGCAACATGCGCTTTGTGCCGGTCAAGACGATCGATCAGCAGGCGCTGTTGTCGTGGCATCGGGTGCGCGAGGGTTACAAGGTCGAATCGCTGGCCATCGGCAACCGGCTACGCGGCCTGCTCGCCGAGTTCGGCGTGATCGTGGCGCAGAGTGATGTGGCCCTGCGCCGATTGTTGGGCGATCTGGACGCGCAGGTCGGGTTACCGGCCGAGTTCAAGGGACTGCTGCGTGATCTGGCGGCCCACTGGACACAGGTGCGCGAGCGCCTGGACGCGTGCGATGCCCGCATCGAGTCCCACGCGCGCGAGGACGAGCGGTGCGTACGGCTGCGCGCGATCATCGGCATTGGACCGATCACCGCCGATGCGGCGGTCGCCACGGTTGGCAACGCGCGTGAGTTCAAGCAGGGTCGGCAGATGGCTGCGTGGCTCGGGCTGGTGCCCACGCAGCATTCCAGTGGTGGGCGGGCACGATTGGGCATGATCAGCTGTCACGGCGACGCGTACCTGCGCACCTTGTTGATCCAGGGCGCCCGCAGCAGCTTGCAGCGCGCTAAGGCCGTGGCCCACAGAGAAGGCCACGCCCGAACAGCTGTGGATACACTCACTCGATGGACGCATGCCCTTCGGCAAAGTGATCGTGGCCATCGCCAACAAGCATGCCCGCCAGATCTGGGCGATGCTGGCCCGCGACGTCGACTACGACCCGCACGCCAGTCTGAACCATCCAATGCACCGCCAAGACCATGCGGCCCGCGCGGCCTAGAAGCAAAGTATCGATTCATCGTCAGCGCGAAGCGGTAGACAACAGGTCAGACCGACCCGCAGAGAACCTGACTAACTAAATGGACATCCAAATGGTGCTGCGGTTGATCCCCGAGCTCCGGACAGTCCGATGGACGAAAGAGGTCTTCGGGTGCGGTTTATACAATGGTCCGAGTCGGCAACATCGACTCAACAAGACCGATTACGGAAATGCAGTCTGACATTCGTTGCACCCCGCGCCGCACTGACTTACATCGCAGCAAAGAGGACAACATCATGACCAGCAACAGCCTGAAAGCTCAAGGCAAGAGCATCAAACGCCCGGAGTTGACCGGAAGTCTCTTACGAATAGTTAGGATCATGTTTGGTAAACACAAGGTAAGTGACGAGACAGCCAAGAAGGAAAAAGGTCGTGCGCTCCCCCAAGAATGCGCCTATGAGAAACCCGACTACCCCTGCCCAAATATTTGAATGCTGACCTAAGCCGGTGAAATTGCTTGCGTACGATAGAAAAGCAGTCGCCGCACAACACACCATAGCAGCGACGATCCGAGACCGTAGATACAACAAGGTAAGGACTTCGGTTTTTACGCGATCTGCGGCCACGTCCTTTATGTCGCCGTGCGCGTCGGCGGCATTGTTCTCGCCACTTCCTGAACTGCCCATCTGCCCTCCCTCATCCTAATTAGAATTATGCCGCGTCGAGGTTAGAAGATGATACGTTCCAAGTCAAACTATGGCGATGCGATACTCTTGGAAATCATTGTGCTGGACGAGTGGGATAATTTTAGGCTCTCCTAAAACCTGACAGAACAAGAGTCGTTTCTTTAAATTCGACGAAAGTCGGGTGCTCTACCAACTTACTGCGCGTTACGTCGCGCGCAGTTCAGGCATCCAACAGCTTCAACCGCTGCACTTTCCCCGACGGTCCCTTTGGAAGCGAATCAACGAATCTGATCAACTTGGGCGCCTTGTATTTGCCAAGTTCCTGCAGCGCGAACATGTGAAGTTCGTCGAGCGTGCATGAACAATCCGATTTGAGCACGACACACACCATGATTTCCTGACCGTAATGGGTGTCCGGTATGCCGACTGCCGCCGCTTCGAGCACGGCCGGATGTTTCAGCAGCGCTTCGTCGATTTCGCGCGGCGCGATGTTTTCGCCGCCCTTGATGATCAGTTCCTTGATGCGGCCGGTGACGAACACGAACCCGTCTTCGTCGAGATAACCGA
>JBOHZI010000148.1:0-6009 GCA_050738295.1 Gammaproteobacteria bacterium | reverse complement strand
TGGTCCAGCGTGGCGCGTGGCGCACGGTGTGGCCCACGTGGCCGACGTAGGTGCGATGTGTCCAGCCGAACACGTCGTTGAACTTGCGAAACAGAACGTTCTTTTTGCGCTCGTGTTCCGGTTTCAGATAGCTCGCGCACAGTGCCGGCGTGAAAGTCAGCGCGAGAAACGCCGAGAAGAACATCGACACCGCGATCGTCAAGGCGAATTGACGGTAGATGATGCCGGTCGAACCCGACTGCAATGCCGAAGGCACGAACACCGCCAGCAGCACTGCCGTGATAGCAACCACGGCGCCCGAGATTTCCTTCATGCCCTTGCGAGCAGCTTCTTTGGGCGACAAGCCCTCCTCGGTCATGATGCGCTCAATGTTCTCGATCACGACGATCGCGTCGTCCACGACGATGCCGATGGCCATCACCATGCCGAACAAACTGAGCTGGTTGATGGTGAACCCGAGCGCATCCATGCCGATGAACGCCCCGAGCAGCGCCACCGGGATCACGATGGCCGGAATGATGGTGGCGCGAAAGTTCTGGAGGAAGATCAACATCACCAGGAACACCAGCACCAAGGCCTCAACCAGCGTCGTCAGCACGTCCTGGATCGAAATCGTGATGAAGGTTGTGGTGTCGTAGGGAACGAACCAGCTCACCCCTTCCGGGAAGCCCACCTGCAGCTTCGCCATCTCGGCGCGTACCGCCTTTGCGACGGCGAGGCCGTTGGCGCCGGGCAAGGTCTGGATCGCGAATGCACCGATCGGCTTGCCGTCGTAGATGGTGTCGAAGCCGTAGTTTTGCGGCCCGAAGTCTGCGGTCGCGATATCCCCGAGTTTCACCACGGTACCATCGGGATTGGCACGCAGGATGATATCGAGGAACTGCTCGGGCGTCGAAAACAGGCCCTCGCCGGCCACGTTGGCGGTGAAACCCCAGCTCTTGACTGCCGGGTCCGCACCCAGCGTGCCGGCCGCCACCTGGATGTTCTGCGTCTGCAACGCGTTGATTACGTCGGTCGCCGACAAGCCGTAGCCGTGCATCTTCTCCGGGTTCAACCAGATCCGCATTGCATATTCGGCACCAAACTGCCGCGTGGTCCCGACGCCGTTTACGCGTGGAATCGGGTTCAGCACCTGCGAAGCGACGATGTCGTTCAGACGATCCCGGCCAATGGCGGGGTTGTCCGAGCGCAACCCAATGGCCATCAACGTGTCGGGGTTGGCCTTGGCGACAACAATGCCCTGTGCCAGCACTTCCGGCGGCAACAGCGGCTCGGCCCGTGAGACCTGGTTCTGCGTCTGCACCGCAGCGATGTCGGGGTTGGTGCCGGGCTTGAAGGTCAGGGTAATCTCCACGCGGCCGTTGGAGCTCGTGGACGAATTGAAGTACAGCAGGTTGTCGATGCCGGTGAGTTGCTGCTCGATCACTTCCGTCACCGAACCTTCGGCGGTGCTGGAGCTGGCGCCGGGATAGCGGGCGACAATCGAAACTTGCGGTGGAGCGATATTCGGGTACGACTGCACGCCGAGATTTTCGATCGCGAGCACGCCGCCAAGCGTGATCAGGATCGCGATTACCCACGCAAAAATGGGCCGGTCGATAAAGAAATTCGACATGTGGGAATTCCGTTACTTGCCGTCGGCGGCTTTGGCGGATGCGGCGGCAGTGCCCGTTGTTTTTGCAGTCGATGCCACCGGCTGCCAAGGCTCTGTCTTGACTTGCGCGCCAATCTGTACCGCCTGTAACCCCGAAACGATCACCTGGTCGCCTGCGTCTAGGCCGGACGTGATGACCCGGTCAACCCCTTGCGTGCCATTCGTAGTCACGTTGCGGTGCGCAACCTTGCCGTCCTTGCCGACCACCAGCACATAAGTGCCCACGATATCGCGCTGAACTGCAGGTTGCGGAATCAGGAACGTGTTGTGGCGTTCGCCCAGCGCCAATTGCAGGTAGACGTAAGTGCCCGGAAGCAGCCTGAACTTCGGGTTCGGCAGCAGCGCACGCAAAGTGACCGATCCGGTAGAGGGATCGACCGTGGGCGCAGAAAAATCCACTGTGCCAAGTTGGGCGTAGCGTGTGCCGTCGGGCAGCGTGACCTTGACCGTCGTCTTGTTGGGCTCAGTGAGTTGGATATCACCACGTTCAGCGGCCGTCTGCAACGCGTTGAGATCATTCACGCCGATAGTGAAGTTAACGTACAGCGGGTCCAATTGGCTTACCGTCGTAAGCAAGGTCACAGAGCCCTGGCCCACGAGTGCTCCTTCGGTGACCTGCTGTTGGCCGGCACGGCCGGCGATGGGCGAAGTGACATAGGCGTAACCCAGATTGATACGTGCTATCTGCACGGCGGCTTGATCGACTTTCACCGTTGCTTCCTCCTGTTGCACCAGGAATTTCTGGTCGGTGTAGGTCTGTTCGGCAATCGATTTTTGCTGGTGCAGCTGTTGGTAGCGTGCGAGGTCCACTCGCGCCTGGCCGAGGCTCGCCTGATCTTTTGCCAGTTGCGCCGTGGCACTGGCCAGCGCCGCTTTCAGGGGTGCTGGATCAATCTCGAACAGCAGCTGCCCTTTCTTCACTTCGCTGCCTTCCACGTAAGCACGCTTGAGCAGTACCCCCGCGACTCGGGCATTCACGTCGGCACTGCGGAATGCGGACAGGCGGCCCACCAAATTCTTGACGAGCGGCACGTTCTCCGCATGCGCGGTCACCACGCCAACCAGTGGTGGCGGTGACGTCGGCGCCTGGCTCTTGCTCGCGCCGCAGGCCGCCAACAGCAACGCCAGACACCAGGGTGCAGCGCGCAAAACAAAGTTTTTCATGGAAGTGAGGACATCAGGGTGCAGCCGCGTTGCCCGCGCCGGTTTTCCGATGACTGAGGAGAATGGTTAATCATGTGACTCTCCGGGCATTCCGAAGCGGGGCCATTTATTTGAACAGTCGAACCGGTTCGGCAAGCGGAGCTCGCAGTGGCGTCGGTCAAGACAGGCTGCCATCAGCCGGCGCGTCTCTGCGTCGTCGTCAATAACAAGGATCTTCTGCACTACGGTTCAGTCATTAACGCGACCGGCGCCGCGAACGCGGTACTAGATTCTTCTTCCGAAAAGCTCAGCCGGCATTTTAGCCCGCCCCCATCAAGACAGTTGGCTGCGAAACAATCTGTAACAAACTACCTCATAGCAGCGACATTTAAGAAACCGGGCAGCGTGCCCCGCGTTCGCGGGGTAGCGCTTCTTCGCAACCGCAGCAAAAAACTGCAACACCTGCGCCGCCGGTTAAGGGGCCATGCTGCGCCGGTCACGCCCGGGAGCGCCGGAGTGCACTATGCAAAACCGTCGGTGGGCACCGACAGCGCGCTGTCCGTTGAGCAGATTCGGTGGTGCATTCGCGGGGGCATCTCTCCATGCTCAGCAACAGGAATCAGGGCATGTTGAATCTAGAGCCTGTTATGGACTTGTACTATGGGGTGTAATTTGGTACACAGTGGGAATGAAAACGCCCCGTTCGAAATACAAGCCCTATCCGAGTGATGTGAGCGACGAGGAAGGGTCATTTGTCGCTCCTTATTTGGTACCCAATCGCGTGGACGGCGAAAATCGCCGGCACGATTTGCGTGCGGTGTTCAACGCGCTGCGCTGGTTGGTCCGCAGTGGCTCCTCATCGCGCATGATGCCGCATGAGTTTCCGCCGTGGCCGGCAAGTCTATCAGCAGATGCGCCGCTGGCTGGCGGCGGGCCGCTTCGAGACCATGGTGCCCGCCCTTTCCCGCATCATTTGGTGCCTCCCACGTACGAAACATCTGATAAGCTTCGAATTAATTGCACATGCCATAACGATAAACTGTTCCGCTCCTGTCATGTGACGCACACCGGTATTGGCGAAATGGCGTCCCACGATAGGCGTGAGACTCTTCGACGGAACAAACTGAATGGCATATTCAAATAGCATCTTGCCCACGTTGACGGCACACCTTCCAGACTATCAATCCCGCAACTGCACAGAGATCAATTCAAATCGGCGGCGAATGAAGTGGTCTGCCAGACCGCGCCAATACTTGGTTTTACGCCGCTTACACAAAAAGAAAGTGTCCTCGTACAAATAATGTCAGCGGCACCCCAATACGGTAAGTTGTCGATCCTGAGCTGGGCACATTTCCTCAACGATGGCGCAGCGAATTATTTGCCGGGGATTTTGCCGGCCATTCTCGTGTCGATGGGATTGTCTACTTCGCTTGCCGGCGTGCTGATGGGCATACTGGTCCTGGGTCAGGGACTGCAGCCATTGAGCGGCCTGCTTGCCGATCGGCTGGGCGGCCGGTCGCTGACCGTGACGGGTCTGGGCTGCGGAGCTATCGCAGCGGCGCTGGTGGCGTTCACATCGGGCGTGGTGAGCCTTTCCATTGTGCTCATCCTGCTTGGCGTATCCAATTCCCTGTTCCATCCGCAAACACTGGCTGCGGTACGGCACTCCTCCGGTGACCGCCATGGCATCGGCATGTCGGTGTTCATGGTTGGCGGCGAGCTCGGACGAGGCGTCTGGCCTCTCGCAGCCAGCTTGCTGGTGACGGCAAACGGGCTGGGCAGCATCTGGGTGCTCGGACTGCCCGGCCTTCTCACGGTGCCGTTACTGTGGCGTGCTACGACCGCCCTGCCCCCACGGACCGGGCATGCCGCCAGGCTCGAATGGCACCGTCACATTAAGCCATTATTCAAACTTGTGTTGTTTTGCGGCTCGCGCGCCGTCTTGCTGTATACGGTGGTGGCCTATGTGCCCGTGCTATGGAATGAGCAGGGCGGCTCCCTCGCCGGCGGGGCTGGCTTCATCACGATCCTGATGATCTCCGGCTTGCTCGGCAATGTAGCGGGCGGCAGGCTCGGCGACCGGGGCGGACGACGGCGTGTAATTGCGCTGGGCATGGCGCTGGCCGTTTTGAGCACGGCGGGCTTCGTACTGGTACAGGGCGTCTGGACGTGGGTTCTCATCGCGCTGGTAGGCGCGGGATTGTTTGCGACGGTTCCGCTCACTGTCGTCATGGGCCAGGACATTGCGCCGGAGAACCGCTCGTTCGGGAGCGGCATGGCAGTCGGCCTGTCGAACGCGCTGGGTGCGATCGGGCTTATGGCACTGGGTTCGATCGCAGGTGCGTATGGCGTCCTCACCGTACTGTGGATCGGCATCGCCATCGGCGCGGCAGCGATTCCGCTTTCGTGGCTGATGGATAAGTAAGTCAATCTCGCTGACTTGTTGTGTGCGCACGAGTCTGAGGCCGATCGTCAGGACGATACGTTAAGTTGGCAGAATTGCCTTGGAAGTTGATTCGAATTGCAAAATTATCTTGTCGCTCGCTGTTATTCGAGTCGCAAGCCATTGACTCCACGTGAGCCATGTTGGCAGCCTTAAGTTGTTCCTGCAATGTAGGAACAATATGCTCGAGCGCAAATCCATACACTGCAATTTTTCGTGCAAATCCTCGGCCATGCGTGCTATTGCGCCATCGTAGCCGCTGTTCCAATGCATCCAATTATGGATGCCACTACCCCTCATGCGCGCCTTTGACATGACCAATCCGATTTTTCAGCTTTATCCCTCGCAGGTCGAGGCCCGGCCTCTTCAAGGAACGTACCTCGAGCATCGGCTGCACGAACTCGGCAGCGCCGAAACGCCTTTCGTCTACGGGAATTTCGTTTCCAGCCTTGACGGGCGCATCGCGTTGGTGGATCCCGCGGGCGGTGGCGGCTACCTGCCCGACGAGCTCGTCAACCCCGATGATTTCCGGCTCTTCCTTGAACTTGAGGCGCAGGCAGATTGCCTGATCACGCACGGCGGATACCTGCGGTCCATCGCTGCCGGGCGGCTCGACGATATCCTGCAGGTAGGAACCACGAACGCAACCTGCGACCTCGCCACATGGCGCTGCGCACAAGGACTGAGCGGGCAACCCGCGGTGGTGGTCGCCAGTGCCAGCCTCAACTTTCCCATGCCGGAGTCGGTCAAACGGCATCGCCAGAAGGTG
>JBOHZI010000147.1:0-6013 GCA_050738295.1 Gammaproteobacteria bacterium | reverse complement strand
AAGCTGAATGCCGCGT
Source organism: Gammaproteobacteria bacterium (assembly GCA_050738295.1). GTDB lineage: Bacteria > Pseudomonadota > Gammaproteobacteria > JAKDMP01 > JAKDMP01 > JBAUSV01. Next base: position 5,997 of record JBOHZI010000147.1, on the reverse strand, counting down.
TTGCACTCGCTCCGGCCATTGGCCCCATCGCCGGCATCTATGCGGCGAAAACGCTCGGTTGGCACGGTAATTTCGGGCTTCTGGTGGCGCTCTCGGTGCTGCTTCTGGTGATGGTCTGGCTCTATCTGCCGGAAACGCTGCTCAATCTCGAACGGAAAGCCCTCGAACCGCATCGCCTGTGGCGCAACTATCTCAAAGTTCTAACAACGCAGGGATTCGTTTTCTATGCAGCCCTCGGCGGCTTCTGTGCGGGCATTGTCTACACCGCGCTGATCAGCGCGCCCGATCTGGTTTACCGTCTGTTGCACCGCGGCGATATCGGGATCATGATCGTTGCCGTAGCCATACTGATCTCCTTCGTCATCGGCGCCGGAACATGCGCTCTACTCAGCGACAAGGTGTCGGATCTGTGGATTATGGGTGGTGGTTTGCTCGTGATGATTACCGGTTCCGTCGCACTGCTGCTGGTGGCACTACTGCTCGGAAAGCAGGCGGGACTGACCGGGTTTCTCATCCCGATCGGCGTGTGTTTCATCGGTGTCGGCCTTATTATTCCAGCCGCTACGGCCAACGCCATGGCGCCGTTCAAGCATAATGCAGGCACCGCCTCATCGTTGCTGGGTTTCATTCAGATGGGTGTCGCCGCAATCGCCACGATAGCCATGAGCCTGCTGCACAACGGCAGTGCGTTCGACATCCCGACCGTCTTCCTCATGCTTTCCGGCGGCGCGACCCTCATGTATACAGCCTACATCATCATGCGCGGTGGCCCGACTGCTGCGATCGCCGCATTCCCGACCCCTCAAGGCCAATCGTAATAACAACCGTCAGCATGAAACGCCCTGCCAATTAATGAAAGGACTATACTTTAATCAGGCAATTTGCAGTTACCGAAAATATTCTGGCATAACGCATTGCTGCCTGAGGAGAATTGATGATGGGCTTTCCAGCTTCCCATGGAGATGGGTATAACCGACGGACAACCTGTTACTTGCACGCGATGCAGGGCAAACTTGCGCGAAACGTATTCAGCATCCTATGTGCGGCACTACTGTGCGCCGGATGCAGCAGCATGGGTACGCCCAGGCATGAACCGGATCAGTCCCAGGCACCAAGCCGCGAGATAGCCATACTGAACCATGGCTACGCCATGCTCTACAACAGGGCTCAGGAATTCTCGAAAATCGACAAACTGCTTTACGTGAAGATTAATACCGATGCAGTAGGAAACTTCATAGACGCGCTCGGAAAATACGGCGACACGATGCAAAAACAACTCGAAAGCCTGACCAGGCGTTATCCATCCCTGAGCCTCAAGGACACCGGTCTACCGGTGATCGAAGCGAAAAAACGCTCCGGCGTTGCTCACTATTATCTGATGAGCATGTTGCCTCTGGTGGGCAAATCCGGAAAGGCTTTCGACCGTACGATCCTTCAGGTGCAAAGCGAAGAACTCAACCAGGCACGCTTTTATGTGCGTGCGCTCATAAGCGAGGAGCGCAACGATAATCGCAAGCAACTGCTGGAAGGTATGAAAAAACGCCTGGATCAATTCTATAAGCAGGTGTCCACCCTGCTGGAGAAGAACTACTACCAATCCTGACTCAGGTGTTTTTCTTCGGCCCCAGCCAGACTTGCTGTGCATTTACGAATTGACGGATGCCGTGCGGGCCTAGTTCACGGCCGTAGCCTGATGTTTTTATGCCGCCCGAGGGTAAGCGCGGGTCGGTTTTGACGATGCCGTTGACGGCCACCTGCCCTGCTTCCAGCCTCTTCGCCAAGGCTTCGCCCCGCTCGGCCGTGGTCCACACGCTGGCGGCAAGTCCGTAGTCGGTGTCGTTGGCTATGGCGAGTGCGTGTTCGGCATCTTTGACCGCAGCCAAAGCTGCAACCGGGCCGAAGGTTTCCTCGGTAAAGGCCGGCGCATCGAGCGGCACGTCAGCGAGTAGTGTGACCGGATAAAAGCTGCCTGGTCCTGCGGGCAATTCGCCGCCCAGTACGCAACGGGCACCGGCGGTAATGGAGCCACTGACCTGCCGATGCAGTTGCTCGCGAAGATCGGTGCGCGCCAAAGGGCCGATGTCGGTATCGGTAGAGGTTGGATCACCCACCTTCAGCCCTTCCAGCCGCGTCTGGAAGGTGCGCAGGAATTCGTCGTAAATTGGCTGTTCGACCAGGATACGTTTGGCGGCAATACAGGATTGTCCCGCGCAGATGAAGCGTGAGGTGGCAATGGTATCCACGGCCTTTTCAATATCCGCATCAGCCAGCACCACGGCGGGATCCGAGCCGCCCAGTTCGAGCACGGCCGGCTTGATCTGTTCTCCGGCGATGGCCGCCACGACCCGGCCGCCCCGGGTCGAACCGGTAAATGAAACGGCCTGCACTCGCCGATCGCGAAGCACATTGCCTGTAACCTCGTTGTCGATAACCAGTGTCTGTAACAAGCCTTCGGGTGCGCCCGCTTTCCGAAACACGTCTTCAATGGCCAGAGCACAGCCGGGCACGTGTACATCGTGCTTGATGAGCACGCTGTTGCCCGCCATCAGCGCCGGAGTAAATACGCGCGCTGCAAGCCAGTAAGGCGAATTCCACGGCAAAATACCGAGCACGGTACCGAGCGGCAGATACTGCACCCAACTGCGTGTGGCATCGGAAGCGATGGTTTCGGATGCGAGATAGGCTTCCGCATGATCTGCATAGTGCTCGCAGCATGAGGCCGTTTTTTCGACTTCGCCACGCGCTTCGCGTACAGGCTTGCCCATTTCTTCCGTCATCAGGGCTGCATGGCGATTCACGTCGCTGCGTAATTGCTGCGCCACGGCCTTGAGACATTCGCCGCGTTGCTCGAAGCTATAGCCCCGCCATTGCTCGAAGGCACTGCGCGCAGCCGCGAGTTTGTGCTCGATTTCCTGCGCCGTGTGCCACGACACATCGCGAACGCATTCGCCGGTTGCGGGATTGATGACCTTCGGCATACTTGACTCCATAACAATTTATCCCCTCGCCCCTTGGGGCGAGAGGGTTTTAGATTAGATGGGTTGCTTCTCGATATGGCCAAGCTTCCAGACGTGGGTGATATTGGCTGGTTCGGCCAGCACCTTGATATCCTCCACGGGGTTTTTCGCCAGTGCGCACAGATCAGCGTCCCAGCCGGCTTCTAGACGTCCCGCTTTCGGTGCTTGTGGGCCGAGTGTGAGCGGTCCGGTTGCCGTGGCCGCTTCAATGGCCTGCAACGGCGTCATGCCTGCCTCGACCAGCAGTACGGGTTCCAGGCCATGCAGACCCCACGCGAGTGCGGAATCCGGCCCCGACGTCAGCGTATCGGTACCACAAGCGACAGTCACGCCGCTCTTGATGGCCAGCTCGATGGCCTGACGGTGACGATCGGCGGTGGCAAGCAGTTTGCGCCAGGCGTAGTCGGCCATGCCGTTGCGCTGGCCATATTCGTGCATGCGGACTTTTACGAAGCGCGTCGCGACGAGTATCGCGCCGGCCTCCTTCATGGCCTCGGCCGCTTCCTCGTCCAGGAACGTGCCGTGCTCGATGGTACGCACGCCGGCCTTGAGTGCCGCCATGATGCCGGCCTTGCCGTGGCAGTGCGCCGCCACGATCCGTTCGGCACGAGCCGCTTCTTCCACAATTGTTTTCAGCTCGTGGTCGCTGAACTGCTGATGCATCGGATCGTCGTATTCGGTCAGCACGCCGCCCGAGGCACAAATCTTGATCAGCTTCGCGCCGCGCCGGAGTTGCAGGCGCACCGCACGCAGGCATTCCGCCTCGCCGTCACAGGTGTGCAGCCAGCCATCACGGGCCGCATAATCGGCGACGCAGCCAAGGGAATATGAATGCAGGTCGGCATGACCGCCAGTCTGGGAAATGAGATCGCCGGCTGCGTAAATGTGAGGACCGCGCGCTTGGCCTTCGTTGATAACCCGCGACAGGTAGACGCCATAGCCGCCAACTTCGCGCACGCTCGTAAAGCCCGCATTCAGTGCGCGTTCGGCATCGCCGACAACGCGGGCCACGGCCACGGGCACCGGCACCTGCATGGCCTGATCGAGATTGGTGCCGCGCAGGCCGGTGAGATGCACATGGCAATCCCACATTCCGGGCATGAGCACCGGAGCAGAAAAAGAGGGTGTGTCGCTGCTGACAGTCGGTGCGTCGCCGGTCGGGCCGACCCAGTCAATACGTCCGTCCTTGACGATCAACGAGGCGTTCGAGATGGGCGCTCCGGAGCCGGGAATCAGCAGCTCGGCATCGATACGCTGGAGTGTTTGGGGCATGATTCATCCAATTCGTACTATTTTCAATGGTACACCCTGCCAGTAAACTAGAGCCTATCTCTAAACCTCACAACACGGATTACCACCTCCATGGACAACACTCGAACAAACCCGACCGACTGGAGTCAGGCCATTCGCCGCCTGCACTTTACCGTCGCCGTACTGGTCACGCTTCAGATCGTCGCCGGCCTGGTTATGAGCCATCAAACGCCCTGGCTGATGCAAACGCACTTTTACCTCGGCCTGACGATTGCGGCGCTTGTTCTCATCCATTGGTACTGGCTGCTGACCCGCGAACGCGTCCTGCTTACTCACCTGTTCCCCTGGTCACCACGTCGTCTTGCCGGTGCTGTGGGTGACATCCGCTCGGCACTCAAGGGTCAACTGCCCCGTTCCGGGCCCAGTGGTTCCGCTCTGGCCGGCCTGGTGCATGGTCTCGGACTGCTTGCGCTGACCGCGGTGGCGGCTCTGGGCACGACCATTTTCATCCTGATTCGCCTGCACCAGGCGCGCAGCGGCCTGAGCGAAGTCATCAGAAACATCCACGTCGTTTTCGCCTGGATACTGATCGTTTATTGGTGTGGCCACGTGCTGCTGGCGGTGGTGCATGAGGCGCGGGGCGACCACGTAATCGCGCGGATGTTCGGTCGCAGCCAGCCTAGGGACCCGGAAGTGTTAGCATCCTGACTACCTACAGAGCCGGGCCTACCTGCTTCCGTAATGACTAATCCCCTGCTCCGCGGGCGCCGGCGTGACTGGCAAAAAGACCTGGATCGGGCCTGGCGCCGATGCAAAGCCTCGCAAACCGGGCTGGAACGCGATGCGCTGGACGTTCTACGCAGCGATCTACGCCAGCATATTCAAGGCTGGACGGCTCTCGATCGCGATGAAGGCCGGCTCCAGGCACGAAATGCGCTAATGGATGGCACAGAACGCATGTTGCTGCAGCGCACGCTACGTGGCCTTGAGCCGGAAACACGGGTATGTGTGGCTTCACGGTTGCCCGAATTCAAACACCTGTCCAAGGACCTGGATCGCTATCTGACGGCGGAAAAGCTGCGCCTGAACGTAATGCGAACCTGGATGGGGTTTTATTATGGAGATCGGGCTCGGGGCGACTGGTACGCAGTCTACTGCGAGGCCGCCGAAATGCGTCTGGATAGCATCAGCCGCGATTTCGAACGCATAGCCGGACTGCCCGTCTACAAGGTCGAGGACAACCGCGATGCGGCCATCCGGGGCATTAACGCCTCGCTACGCCTGCGATTGTTGCAGATGCCGCCAGGCGCCAAAGTGGGAAGGCGCAGTTTGCGCACACGCTGGCAACAACTGACGAATCGAACCAACGAGGTGAATGAACACAATGGCTGAGAACACATTCAAGCACTGGGACCTGTCGCGCGACGAAAAAGGCATCGCCTGGCTGGGTTTCGATCAGGCCGACAGTTCGACCAACACACTGGGTTCCGAGGTCATGCAGGAACTGGGCCACGCGCTTGATGATATCGAACGCGACCTGCCTCAGGCCTTGATCGTCTTCTCGCGCAAGGACAACGGCTTCGCCGCCGGCGCCGACATCAAGGAATTCACCGCGCTGGAAACTCCGTCCCAGGCCTATGAACTGATTCGCGGTGGACAACAGGTGCTTAGCCGGCTGGCGAACCTGTCCTGTCCGACGGTAGCGATGGTGCACGGTTTTGCCCTGGGC
>JBOHZI010000146.1:0-6041 GCA_050738295.1 Gammaproteobacteria bacterium | reverse complement strand
TAGGTACTCTACTTTGAGGCTCGCGGTGACGAAACGCAGCGCGGGTTCGCTGCCTGGTTCGCGCTGTTCCGCGCGGTAGGTGGCCGCCGCCGCGGTTGCCATGGCATGGCAGTCGATGAGCGAGGCGATCAGTCCACCGTAGGTAAAGCCGGGCACCGACAGATGCCAGGGTTCGGGGTCGAATGAGGCTATGACGCGGTCGCCTTCCATCCGGCTTTTTATGCGGTGGCCGTGTTCGTTCAACCGACCGCAGCCGAAGCAGTGGGAGAAGTCTTCGGGGTAAACGTCCTGAATCGCGGGTTCGGTCATCGGTTTTCCGAGGCAATCAGTGACGCTTCGCCCACCTTGTCATTGAGTGCATCGAACAGGGCCGCGAGATCGTTCGGTTGCGTCGGGGTGAGCCGCCACAGGCCGTCGACCACGATGGCGGGGGCGCTGGCGATATTGAAGCGCTCGGCGAGCGACTGGGCCCGTATAAAGCCGTTGCGGGTTGCGGCGCTGCTCCAGGCGGCGTTGAATTCGAGCGGCCCCGTGCCCCAGGATTGAAACAGCTTGGCCATCGCTTCACGGGTGTTATCGGGCTGGGTGGTGGGGTCGGGTCGAATATTGAACAGCCCGTCGAGCACCGGTTGTGCGATGCCGAGCGTGCGGGCGGTCATGAAGGCGTGTGCCAGCGGGGAGTCGGTGGGTGTCACCAGCGGTTCACGGTCGATCACGACTTCGCCGCCGGCATTCGCCGCCCACTGGCTGAGGCGTTTGAGCATGGCGCGCGAGGCAGGGCTGAAGTCGAAAAACACCACCACTCCGACCTGATTGGCCCGGCTGCCACTGGGTTGGGCCGGCACCAAGGGTGCCACATCGACGGCGGGGGCGGCCTTGGATGCCGCGCTCGAGGTGGGCGCTGCGAATCCCAGAAACGCGACCAAAGCCAGCAAGGTGCAAAATTTCTTCATGGCGCCGATATTACACCAGCAGCCCACTAGCGGCAGGCCACGGGACGGGCTCACGTGGATGTTGCTTAGTGGCCATTACGTGCGATAATCATCTGAATTTGTGGGATTTGAGCGCCTTTTCCTGTAAGGTAAAAGCATGGGACAACCAATGACCCGAAATCCAGCGCGCGTCTGTGCAGGCGTCCTCTCGTGGATGTGCACCACACGGACGAATTACTGGGCCGAGTTCTGCGTGGACATGGCGCTTATTGTCGTCCTGTTCTTTGAAAGCTCGCGTTACCCTGCCGGCGGTGTGTCGGGCGCCGCCTTGGCAGTTGCGCTTGGCCTGCTGGCCTTCACATTCGCAGAATACAGCGCTCACCGCTGGCTGTTCCACATGCGGATTCCGCTATTCGCGGAAGGGCATCGCATGCATCACGAGAATCCGCTCGGCTACGATTCGTTGCCGTTTTTCCTGCCAGCAGCCGTTTCGTTGGGCCTGGTGGGGTTGTTCATGTTGTTTCTGCCCGTCGGCTTTGCTTGCCTGATGATGGCCACCGTCACGCTCGGCTATGTAACCTATGGACTCACCCATTTCGCCATTCATCACATGCGCTTCAAACAGCCGCTGCTCAGGCGCTGGGCGGCTTCCCACCATATTCACCATCACCACGAAAACAGCAATTTCGGCGTGACCACGCCACTGTGGGACATCCTGCTCCGTACCCGCTACATCCAACGCTCCCGCTAAAACATAAATCGGGATGGATTTTGTAGTTGTCGCTGCGTCAGGATTTTTTCAGGCGCACTACCAGCACGTCGCACGGCGCGTGTTTCAATAGCGAACGTTCGGTGCCGCCCGCGAACAGCGACAGACCGTGACGTTCGTGTGCGCCGGCAACCAGCAGATCGATGCCGTGCTCTTCCACCAGACGCGCGAGGTCGCGAGCGGTGTTGCCGAGCACCACATGACGGGCGCAATCGCCGACGCCATGTGCTGCGGCCAGTTCGTCAAGCTGACGCTGAGCGCCGTCGAGCAGTTCCGGTTCCAGATCGCGCGATGCCGGCATCAGCGTTTCGCCGGTGGGTTCCACGGGCAGATATTCCACCACGTGAGCGAGGCTGAGGCGTGCCTCGTTACGTTCGGCAATGTCCTTCGCCTTGCGGATCAGTTCGGCGGAATCGGGCGCCAGATCCAACGCAACAAGCACATGAGTGTAAATAGACATAATGACCGCTCGGGAACGCCTTGGTTAATCCTGCCGGTGCCCGCAGCTTTTGTCAATCGCTGCCCCGTGACTGCAGTGTGACGGGAAGCCCTACTCTAGCTATACTGCAGGAAAGTTGTGCTTGGGGTGTCGCATGCAGCCTGCCCGGTTTGTTCGTCTGGTTTCCCTGATGGTCGCCGCTGGCCTGGTTGGCCTGGTCGCCAGCCCGGCGCAGGCTGCCGGTACCTTGAAGCTGCTGCGTGTCACGCCCGCGGGGCCCAATGTGCCGCCGGGGCAGGAAATCGTGTTCAAGTTCGATCGTGCGATGGTGCCGCTCGGCAATATGGCGCGCAAACCTGCCGACGTGCCGATTCACATCACGCCCGCGCTGCACTGCACGTGGCGCTGGCTCGATACCGACGAACTCGCCTGCCGTCTGCCGGACACACAGCGCTTCCGCCCGGCGACGCGCTACACGATCAGGGTCGGCACCACGCTCAAGGCGCTTGACGGTACGCGACTTGCACAACCGCAGACCCACCATTTCACGACCGAACTGCCGGCGGCGAGCTGGGCCAACTTCCGGAGCTGGCGCTCTCCCGTTATGCCCGTGTATCTGATGACCTTCAATCTGCCGGTCACCGCCGCGGCACTAGGCCGCAGCGTGGCCTTCGTGCCCGATGGCGGCAGCGCGGGCATACCGGCTCGCGCCGAGCCCTTCCAGAAGGAACGCACGGGTCCGTTGTTGCTGCCGGTGCCGGGCGTGCCCGGTGCGATGATCTGGATCGAAAACCCCCAGCCGGTCAAGCCCGAAGATGCGGACAAACCGGCCTACGCCGCACGCAAAACCTGGCTGGTCACGCCGGTGCAGCCGCTGGCCTCCGCCACCGATTACACGCTGCAACTCAGACCGGGACTTACCACGCCGCTCGGCAGCCTGCCCGGCACCGGCGGGCTGTCCGGTGACACGGGTTTCGTGACCTACGGACCGTTTCGCTTCCGCGGTATCGATTGCACGGCAGCCGATGGTGGCAAGCTCAGCTACAGCGCCGGCGCCACGTCGCCGCAGTCGCGTTGTCGGCCGAGTTCGGTGCAACTGCTTTTCAGTGCGCCAGTGCCGTTGTCCACGCTTGCCGCCGCACGCTGGACCCCTTCGCCCGCGTCAGCAAAAAAAATCGCGCAGGCCTGGAGCACGTATCCGCAGTGGCAGCTTGGTGGCAGCAGGGATGCCTATGGCGGCATACACGGGCATGACTACGCGCTGCCTTTTGATTTCGATCCCATGCAAGGTTATCGCGTTGCGGTTCCAGCGGGTGTTACGGATCAGTTTGGTCGCACACTCGCTGCGTCCGCGGCGGTATCTTTTGCGACGGGGCATTTTCCGCCCGCTATCGATACGAGCGCGGCCGGCGGCGTGCTCGAACAGACGCAGGACACGGTGCTGCCCGTGCGTTATACCAATCTCGATAAACTCGATTTCGGCTACCGCAGCTTGAAGGCGGCAGGTCTGCAAGCCGGTGCCGCAGCGAGTGCGCCCGCAGGGGCGAGCGTGTCGCTACTTGCATCCTTTGGTGGTCAGGCGCCGGCGGATCGACATCTGGCCGTGCCGCTGGGCGTGCGTAACCTGCTCGCGGGCGGTTCGGGCGTCGTCTCGGGAACGCTGCGCTGGGCGCCGCAGATCAACCGGTGGGATAAAGGGGAGAGCCCTGTATTCGGCGAAGTCACGCCGTGGCAGGCCTTTGCCAAGCTCGGTCATTTCGGCACGCTGGTGTGGATCACTTCACTGGCGACCGGCGCACCCGTGGCCGATGTGAGCGTGCGTCTGTACCGCGCCTTCCCGCAGGAATTGAACGCGCTCCAGCCGGCTTCGATTGCGGCACGCACCGGGGCCAACGGGCTCGCCGTGCTGCCCGGTACCGCTGTGTTCGGTAGCGCCTGGACTCAGCGCGGAACCTGGAGCGATAGCAAAAACAAGCACTGGTATCTGGGTGCTGTCAAGCAGAACACGATGGCGCTGCTGCCACTCGATTGGTCGTACCGACGTAGTGTCGGCGATGCCAGCGACTATGCCCTTTACAGCGCCACCGCTCCGGCCAACGGGCACGTACGCGTGTGGGCGTTGACTGCTCAGGGTGTGTATCGCCCCGGCGCCACCGTGCACTATGCGGCGTTCGTGCGCGGCGAAGGCAATACGGCGTTGAAAACCGCGCCGACACTCACTTACACGCTCACTATCACCGATCCCACGGGCAAGAAAGTCGTCAAGGACGACAACGTCACGCTCTCGCCCTTCGGGGGCCTGCATGGCGATCTGCCTATTCCCGCCAATGCCGCGACCGGCTGGTACAACATTCGCCTAGCCTGGCCGGTGGAAGGCCGGATGCAGACCCGCGAGGCGGGGCGTTTTCTGGTGACCGACTTCGTGCCCGCGAGCTTCAAGGTACACACGTTGCTCGCCGGATCGCTCTTTGGTCCGGGCGCCGCGATCAAGGCCGAGGCGCAGGCCCGACTGCATGCGGGCGGGCCGTACACCCAGGCCCGAGTGCGTTTCAATGTGCGCCTGCAACCCGAAGTGTTCGCACCGGAGACGCCGGCCGCGGCGGGGTTCAGCTTCAATGCCAACCCGGACAACACACCAAGCACGGCCACGCTGTATCAGAACGAAGCGCATCTGGATCAGAGCGGCAACGCCGACATGCACACCACATTGCCGGACAAAGGCGACATTATTTACGGGAATCTGGTGGTGCAAAGCGCGGTGGAGTCCGAGCGTGGCACCTGGATCGCCAACCGGGCGTCGGCGCTTTATGCGGCGCGCGACCGCTTCGTTGGTCTCAAGCTGCATGACTGGCTGTTGCACGCCGGTCAGGCGGCCACGGTGCAGTATCTGGTGACCGACGCCAAGGGCACGCCGCAGGCGGACAGCCCGGTGAAGCTCATGCTCGAAAGGCAGAAAGTCACGGTCGCCAATGTGGCCAATGGCAGCGGCGGTTTCGAGCAGCAGAACAAAACCACCTGGGTCGAGGAGGCGCATTGTCAGGCAACTTCAAAAGCCCAGCCCGGTGCGTGTAAGTTGACGCCCGCCCATGCCGGCAGCTACCGCGTGGTGGCGACGGTCACCGACACGCAGGGCCGCACGCAGCAGAGCATGCTCGGCACCTGGGCGGTGGGCCCCGGCGTAGTGCTGTGGAAACCGAGTGCGCACGTCACGCTGGTGCCGGACAAAAAGAACTACCACGCCGGCGACACCGCGCGCGTGCTGGTGCAGAATCCGTATCCCGGCGCGCGGGCGCTGGTCACGGTGGAGCGCTACGGCATCCTGTGGAAAAAGGTGGTGACGCTCAAGGGTTCGACGCCGGTGCTCGAAGTGCCGATAAAGCCTGATTTCTTCCCCGGCGCCTATCTGTCTGTCGCCATCTTTTCGCCACGCGTGGCGAAACCCGCGAAAAAGGCTGACCTGGGTAAACCGACGCTCGCGCTCGGTTATGTGGCGCTGCCTGTCACGGGCACGGGCAGTTCGCTCGCGGTGACCGTGAAACCCGCGCACGCCGAATACAAACCGCGGCAAAATGTCGATGTGCAGGTCGCGGTGAAGAACACAGCTGGAAAACCGGCAGCGCACACGCGCCTGGTCGCGGCTGTGGTGGACGAGGCCGTGCTTGATCTGCTGCAGGGCGGTGCTGGCTACTACGATCCGCGCAAGGCGTTTTATGCGCCGCCCGACGGGCCGGATGTGCTGAACTACAGCTTGTTGAGCAAATTGGGAACCACGCACTACATCAAGGTGACTGGTTCGGCTGTACAAATGAAAAAAGGCGTGACGCCCGGCGGGGGCGGCGGCAGCGCGCTATCCATTCGCTCGATCTTCAAGTACACGGCGGACTGGCAACCGGCGTTGGAG
>JBOHZI010000145.1:0-6060 GCA_050738295.1 Gammaproteobacteria bacterium | reverse complement strand
ATTGTGCGGTACGTGCAGTTCGAAGGTAACGATTGCGCGGTTGCCGGACGCTTCGGTCAACAATTCATCGATTACGGCTTGCGGGCTGTCCGGCCGTACGGGGTTGCCGCAGCCCAGACAGTAAAGATTGGCAGCGCGGGCATACAACAGTTTCAGGTGATCGGCCAGCTCGGTCATGGTGCCGACGGTGGAGCGCGAAGTGCGCACCGGGTTGACCTGATCGATGGCGATGGCCGGCGGAATGCCCTCGATGCGTTCGACTTGCGGACGATCCTGACGGTCGAGGAACTGGCGTGCGTAGGGCGAGAACGTCTCGACGTAACGGCGCTGACCTTCGGCATACACCGTGTCGAAGGCGAGCGAGGACTTGCCCGAACCCGACGGCCCGGTCACCACCGTAATCCGGCCGATCGGGATGTCAAGATTCAGGCCCTTGAGGTTGTTCTGCCGGGCCCCGCGGATGCGAATAAAGTCGTGTGTCATAAGCCGCTATCTTAGCGGGTCGCTGTGTTTTCCCGTGTTTGGAAACCATGCATGAGGCTTAGTATCAACGCATGTTTTACGCGTAAAATTGAGCGATGACTCAACATCAAGCGGAACCGAGAGAATTAACCTCGGCGCGTGGGAGAACGGCTGGTCGTCCTGTGCTGCCTGGCGTGGTCTGGATGCCCGCGCCGCTGAGGGCACGCCTGCGCCGCTGGGTAATCGACGTGCTGAGCCAGGATCGATCCGCGCCCGACTATGATCGACCCGTGGGCGACCCGGGACTGTTCGGGCCGGAGACAGCGACCTGGAAAATTCATGCCGATTTCCCGAGCATGATGGCTGGTGGTCTGGCTTCATTGATGCTGCAGGCGCTGCATCCTCTCGCGCTGGCTGCAGTCTGGGATCATTCGGATTTCAGCACGGATGTGCTGGGCCGGCTTCGGCGCACAATTGCATTCGTGGCGCGCACTACCTATGCGCCGCACGCAGTAGCGGAACAGGCCATTGAGCGGGTGCGCACGGTTCACGGTCGGATTCACGGCCATGCCGCCGATGGGCGGGCTTACTCGGCGAACGATCCGCACCTGCTGACGTGGGTGCATTGCGCGGAGGCCTGGTGTTTTCTGCGCGGCTACCAGACCTACTGTCAGGCGTCCGTGCCGGCGGCGGCGCAGAATCGGTACTTGAGTGAGACGGCGCGGGTGGCGGAGTCATTGGGTGCGCGCGATGTGCCGACGTCGCTCGCCGAACTGGAGCGGTACTTCGTCGCTATCCGTCCAGAACTGGTGTGCGATGCGCGTACGGTTGAGGTGCTTGCAGTGCTGGAGACAATTCGCTTGCCCATTCCGATGGCGGGCCTGGGTCGTGGCGTGTTTCTCGGTGCGGGAGCCGCGCTGCTTCCCAGCTGGACGCGCGCGCTGATGCAGCGTGGGCCATTGGCGCGTTCGGGTGACCAAGCTGCCATGCAGGCGCTCCGGTTGCTCGCGCCCAATCTGCGTTCGGCGATGGCCGAAGGCGGTCTGGCCTGGCGTGCCTGCGCGCGGGTCGGTACCGACTACGAGGCTCTGTTCAACTGGCCTCCGGAAGACGCTTAGAGCCTCAAATAGGGAGTCTGTAAACGTCCACCTCGAAGTTTTTTTGAGCAGGCCCTGTGGTTGGTTGAATGAAGTCGGATGTGCGCCGTCGCGTGGTAAGCGCGTGATAAAATTGATGGAAATCCGGACATTTCGCCCCGAATTTTTCGGCGTTCACGAATAACTCGCGAGATTGGTTTTCCCATGACAATGCAGTCCGTCCCACGGGCCGAAACGCCCGATTTGATGCCAACGATGCCCGAGGTGGCGGTTAATGTGTGCCGCGCCAAGGATCCGGTGCGGGTGCCACTGACCGAATCACGGATCGTGACGGCAGAGTCGAGCCCCAATTTCGTGCGTCATGTGACGTTCGATGTAGGTGGCACGCCGCTCGAAGGCCAGTTGAAGGCGGGCCAGAGTTTCGGTGTGATCCCGGTTGGTACCGATGCTGATGGCAAGGCGCACAAGTTGCGGCTGTATTCTGTGAGTTCACCCTCCGACGGTGAAGACGGCAAGGGCCGGCTGGTTTCGACCCTGGTCAAGCGCGTGCTTGAGGAAAGACCGGAAAGGCACCAGTTGTATCTTGGTGTGTGCTCCAATTTTCTGTGCGATCTGCAGCCGGGCGACGAGGTGGCGATGACCGGCCCCGCCGGCAAGCGCTTCCTGTTACCGAGCGAACCGGAAAAATACAACTACGTGTTTTTTGCTACAGGTACCGGTCTTGCTCCGTTCCGCGCCATGACGATGGATCTGCTGCGGGCGGGCATCGACGTGCCGGTGCATTTACTGGTGGGGGTGCCGTACCGCACCGACTATATGTACCACGACTTGTTTGCGGACGCCGCGCGGAAGATGAAGAGTTTCAGCTACCGGCCTGTCATTTCGCGTGAGGCGCGGCGTGAGAATGGCTTCAAGCGTTATGTGCATCACGAAATAAGCGAAAACGAAACGTTGCGGGCGACCCTGGCGCAACCCAATACGCTGATCTACGTCTGCGGGATCAAGGACATGGAATGGTCCATCTACCGCGAACTGCTGCAGGCCGGTATCGACGGCTACATCAGTCTGCGCAATCCACCCGAAGGCAAGCGACCGCTCGACTACACGCCCGAGGAGTTTCAGCGACACGTGCGGCCTGGTCCGCGCATGTTCCTCGAAGTCTATTGACTCCGTTTCGGGCACGTGCACCGGCCCGTCCACGCGACAGCCAGCGCGCTCGGCTGTACCGGGCTGAACACGAGGTGTTTGGCGTCCCGCCCGAGAGTACGTGGCCATGCCTCACGCTGCCCGCCGTAAAGCGCTTCGTGCATGGCGTGCTGGCCGAGCCGTGGTTCGAACAGGAATTTGGCACGCTTCCCGAAGTAAGAATCAAGGACGGACGCGGCACCCGCCACGCCTATAGTGCCTACGACCCCAAGCGCCGCAGTGTGTTGTTCTCCTTCCCGCGCTGGGCGCGCTCGACGCCGGTGCTACTACATGAAATCGGGCATGCCGCCAGCCTGCGCCGCCACGGTCTGATCGCCGCACATGGCCCGGAATTCGCTGCCGTTTATCTCCACCTGATCAAGCACCATCTCGGTGCTGACGCACATGCCCGATTAAGCGAGGCCTTCGCCAAACACCGCGTCCGACACTAGCCTGATCGGGACTTGGCGCATGGTTCGGCGCCTGCATTAAAAATCCCGTCGACTAAGTACGGTGGTTCAGTTAGGCTTCGAGCGGTTTTTCGCCGACTTTCGGCCAGTAGGTGCCGAAGCACCAGAGGTTGCCTTCGGGGTCGCGGCAGGCGAAGTCGCGGCTGCCGTAGTCGGTGTCGTACAGTTCCATTTCGATCTTGACGCCGGATGCCTTGACCTTGGCGTAGAGTGCGTCTGCGTCGTCGACCGCGACATAGATTGCATCCGTCTTCGGCTGGTTCGAATCGTCGACCAGTTTGCCATATTCGCTGTCGCGGGCCTGGTCGAGCATGACCATCGATGAGCCGAAAGCGAGTTCGGCATGCAGAATCATGCCGTCGGCACGGTAAACGACATATTCCGTAAAGCCCAGAACGTCCTTCAGCCACGTGATCATGGTTTCGGCGTTCCGGCAACGCAGCGTCGGATAGAGGCGGGGCGCTTCAAATGAAAGATTAGCAGTCATGGTGACATTCCTCGGTATCGGTGCATGTGTAGTATGCCTTGCCCGGTTAACCGAGTTCCAGCCTGTTTCCCCCGAAGCTCAAGAGCTTCGTCTAAGCTGGTCGGCGTACTAATCGAAGGGCATTGGATCTTCACTGTGGCGACACCCAAGCGCAAGATCATTCACGTTGACATGGACGCTTTCTACGCGTCCGTGGAGCAGCGCGACGATTCGGCATTGCGCGGAAAGCCGGTGGTCGTCGCCTGGCGCGGGGCGCGTTCGGTGGTGTGCGCGGCAAGCTACGAGGCGCGCCGGTTCGGGATTCACTCGGCGATGCCGGCAGTGCGCGCCGAACGCCTGTGCCCGCGGGCGGTCTTCGTGGCGCCGGACTTCGTGCGCTACAAGGCCGTGTCGTGGCAGGTGCGGGAGATTTTTTCCCGTTATGCAGAGCGGGTAGAACCGCTGTCGCTGGACGAGGCCTACCTGGATGTGACGGCGCCCAAAATCGTTCTGCCCTCGGCGACCGCGATCGCGCAGGCCATCCGCAAGGCGATCCGTGCCGAAACCGGGCTCACCGCCTCGGCAGGCGTGGCGCCGAACAAGTACCTGGCCAAGATCGCCTCCGACTGGCGCAAGCCTGACGGGTTGTTCGTGCTGCGCCCGGCGCGGGTCGAGGCCTTCCTGACGCCGTTGCCGGTGGGCAAGCTCCCCGGCGTCGGCAAGGTCATGAAGCAGCGCCTGGCTGAATTGAATGTTGCGACGGTTGGCGAGCTGCGTGACTTGCCGCAGGCCGTGCTCGAGGATCGGTTCGGGCGTTGGGGGCGGCGGCTTTATGAGCTGGCGCGCGGGATCGACGAGAGTCCGGTCGAGCCGGACCGCCCGACACTACAGGTCTCGGCTGAGGATACGTTCGAGCAGGATCTGCGTCTCGATCAACTCGAACCGCATATTCGCCGACTCGCGGAAAAGACCTGGCGGGGCGCGGAGCGCGAGGCAGGCCGAGTGGCGCGCACTGTGGTGCTGAAGCTCAAGACTTCTGACTTTAAAGTGCTCACCCGCAGTTTCACGTCGCCGACACGCCCCTCCTCGGCGCGCGAACTGGCCGATATTGCCTGCGCGTTGCGCGAACGTGTCGAGCGTCCGCCGGATTGTCTGTACCGGCTGGTTGGGGTAGGCCTGTCCGGCTTCGTGGACGAAGCGGATTTCGCCGCCCAGGAAGAACTGTTCACTACGGTACGGGATACGGGCGCGCAGCCAGTCGGATAAAATAGGCGGGAAAACGACAGCGAAACGGACTTTGACCATGCCCCAGGATTCCGCCGGCGCCCGCTTCCGAGCCGCCGTAGAAACCGAACGCCCGCTGCAGATGGTGGGCGCGATCACCGCCTATGCCGCGCGCCTGGCGAAGGACGCCGGACACAAGGCGCTGTATCTGTCCGGCGGCGGCGTGGCGGCCAATTCGCTTGGCGTGCCCGATCTGGGCATCTCCACTCTGGACGACGTGCTGACCGACATTCGCCGCATCACCGATGCCTGCGATCTGCCGTTGCTGGTGGATGCCGACACCGGCTGGGGCGGCGCTTTCAACATCGCCCGTACCGTGCGCTCGTTTACGAAGTTCGGCGCTGCCGGCCTGCACATCGAGGACCAGGTGGCAGCCAAGCGCTGCGGTCATCGACCCAACAAGGAAATCGTCTCCAAAGCCGAGATGGTGGATCGCGTAAAGGCTGCCGTTGACGCGCGCACCGACGCGCAGTTCGTGATCATGGCGCGCACGGATGCCATTGCGAGCGAAGGCATGGAAGCCGGTATCGAGCGCGCTCTGGCCTGCGTGGAGGCGGGCGCCGACATGATCTTTCCCGAGGCGGTGCGCACGCTCGACGAGTACCGGCAGTTCAAGGATGCCGTCAAGGTACCGATCCTCGCCAACATTACCGAGTTCGGCAAGACGCCGCTCTTTACGCGCGATGAACTGGCCACGGCGGGCGTGGATATTCAGCTTCTATGCTGCGGTGCCTACCGGATGATGAACAAGGCGGCGCTGCACTTCTACGAAACCGTACGCCGCGAAGGCACGCAGAAAAGCGTTGTGCCGGAAATGCAGACGCGCGACGAGCTCTACGAACATCTCGATTATCACCGCTACGAGCAGAAGCTCGACGAATTGTTCAAGACTTAACATTTTTCTCCCTCTCCCGCCGGGAGAGGGGCGGGGTGAGGGCGAATTGGCCTCTGCCCCAACGCATCCGAGGAGTATGACCATGAGTGAAAAGATGAGTGAAAAGAAATCCGGTTTCAAACCCAAGAAATCCGTCGCGCTTTCGGGCGTTGCAGCCGGCAATACCGAGCTGTGCACCGTCGGCAAGAGCGGCAACGACCT
>JBOHZI010000144.1:0-6062 GCA_050738295.1 Gammaproteobacteria bacterium | reverse complement strand
TTCCATTATCGTGATCTCGGCAACTTGGCCACCATCGGACGCAAATCCGCCATCCTGGATCTCGGCTGGATTCATCTGAGCGGGTTGCCCGGCTGGCTAATCTGGGGCGGGGTACATATTTTCTTTCTGATCGGCTTTCGCAACCGCATTGCGGTAGCCTTCTCATGGCTGTGGTCCTATCTCGCCCGCAAATACAGCGCGGCGCTGATCACCGGGAGCGCCGAAGACCGCCAGGGCTGAAGCCCCCCGATCCGCATTTCTTAACCGATATGAACTGCGGCACCATGCTCTATCTTGAGTGCGGCGTTGATCAACCCCAGGTGACTGAACCCCTGCGGGAAGTTGCCGAGCAGGCGGCCGTTTTTCGGATGTATTTCCTCGCTGAACAGGCCCAGGGGTGAACCGTGGCGCAGCAATAATTCGAAAGCGGCGCGCGCCTCCTGATGCATGCCTGCCAACACCAGGCCTTCAACCAGCCAGAACGAGGGCAGCAAAAAAGCGCCCTCGGGTCCGCCGACTCCGTCTTTCGCCAACTCCGGATCATAGCGGTAAAGCAGAGGATAGGGTCCGGCGGCCAGACGTTCGCAAATAACCTCTCGGGTGGAACGAAAACGCGGGTCGGTAGCCGAAATGATACCGGTCAGAGGCATGATGAGCACAGCCGAATCAAGCACGTCGCTGTCGTAATACTGGACGTAAGAGCCCAGTTCCTCGTTGTAACCGCGCTCCAGCACCTCGCGCCGGATTTCCTCGGCCTCGGTCGCCCACTCTTCCCAAGGCAGATCCATGCCGAGTTCGCGAATCAGTTTGGCGCCGCGATCGAGTGCCACCCACGCCCATACCTTGGAGTAGGTGTAGTGTTGGCGCTGGCCGCGCGCTTCCCAGATGCCGTCATCGGGATCGCTCCAGACCTCGGCGACATGAGCGATGATGGCTGACAGACGTTCGGCCTCGACCATGGTAAGCACCCCGCCTGCTTCCTGATAATGCAGCGCCGCGCTGATGAGACTGCCATAGATATCGAGCTGGAACTGATCCGAAGCGGCGTTCCCCACGCGCACCGGACGCGAATCCTCATAGCCGCGCAAGTCCAGCTCGCTCTCCGCGAGCTTATTTTCGCCATTCACGCTGTACATCACGCTCAGTTCCTTGCCTTCGATCACGCAGCGTTCCAGCAGCCAGTCGAAGTAAGCCGTTCCTTCCGTTATATACCCGGCGGTAAAAAGCGCCTGCATGATGAATGCCGAATCGCGCACCCAGGTATAGCGGTAGTCCCAGTTACGCCCCCCGCCCAGCCATTCGGGCAAGCTGGTGGTGGGCGCCGCGATCACAGCACCGGTGGCGCCGAAGGTGAGCATCTTCAGAGTCAACAGGCTGCGTTCCACTTCCTCGCGGTAATTGCCCTGGTAAGACAATTGCGATACCCAGTCGCGCCAGTGGGCACGCGCCAGCCCGATGCGGCGTTCCGAACGGTAGGAGCCCACCGGCTGCGTCAAATGGCTGTCCCAATCGGCAACGAACCAGACGTGATCACCGCTTTCGACCTCGAAATCCTGATGCGCCACATCGTCGTCTATTTCGAGCGACATCGGACTGGACAGCGCCAGAAGCTGCGTGTGGTCGTTTTCATGCCGCGCCAGTACGCCATAGGCGCCACGCTCCAGATTGGGCGCCTGACTACCGTACTCGAAACGCGGTGCAAATACGATTTTCATCGGCACCGTACCGGACACGCCCTCGACGCAGCGATGAATTTCCGACGCCGGCAGTCGGCGTTCCGCTATGACCGGCATGAAATCGCGGATGCGCACCGCGCCGCTTACCGTCACGAACTGCGTTACCAGCACGTTGGTGCCGTGCTCGTAGCTCTGCGAGGCACGAAACGGTTCGCGCGGACGGATTGCGAAGTGTCCAGCGCCGGGATCGAGTATCGCCGCGAACACCGCGGCGCTGTCGAAATCCGGCAGGCATGCCCAGTCGATCGAGCCGTCTTCTCCCACCAGCGCCGCGGCGCGGCTGTCGCCGATCAGGCCGTAGGCCGAGAGCGGCTTGTAATCGGGCAAGGCATCGGGATCATATTCGTCGGTCAAATCCATTGCGTGCTTATTCCTAGTCAAGATTGGTAAAGGACGGGAACAGTGCCATACCGCCATCCACAAAAACCGTGGAACCGGTGACATAACTCGCTACATCGGAGGCCAGCACCACCGCCATATTGGCCACGTCTTCGGGCTTGCCCAGTTTGCCGACCGGGATCTTCTCCGTCAGCGCCGCGAGCTGTTTCGGGTCCTCCCAAATACTTCGGTTGATGGGGCTCTTGATCGCGCCCGGAGCCAGTGCCACGACCCGCACCCCATGCGGCGCGGCTTCCTGGGCCAGCGTCTTGGTGAGCATCGCCAGTCCGGCCTTGCTCGCCGTATAGGCCGAATAGCCGGCCCACGGAATCAATTCGTGCACCGAGGTGATATTGATGATCACGCCCGAACCCGCCGGCACCATGCGTCGCAGCGCCTCCTGCGCGCACTGGAAAGCACCGCCCAGGTTGACGTCAATAACATGTCGCCAGTCTTCACTGAGCGCTTCCCAGCCCAGTTCACGCGGACCGTCGATCCCGGCATTATTTACCAGAATATCGAGCCCGCCCCAAGCCTCATCGATATCGGCGAACAAAGTGCTGAGCTGCTCGGCATCCGCGACATCGGCTTCGAGCGCGAGCGCCGCATGGTCGTGCCGGGCGCTGATGTCACGGCACAGATCTTCGGCTGCGCGCTGATGCGTCATGTAGTTGACCGCGACCCGCGCACCGGCGTCGGCAAACGCCTCGGCGATAGCCCGGCCGATGCCCATGTTACCGCCCGTCACCAGGGCACGCTTGCCCTCAAGCGTGATTTCCATGTCTCGCTCCTGCGCATGTCTACCCTGATTATATAGGTCAGCTCACGTTTCGCGTTGGCGGCGAGCCTCGTAGAGCAGCACGCCGCAAGCAACCGCCACGTTGAGACTTTCCACCACGCCGTGCATGGGCAGGTACACCGTCTCGTCAAGCTGCTCGCGTGTCAGGCGGCGCATGCCCTCGCCTTCCGCGCCCAGCACCAAAGCCAACGGCCCGGTGAGCGTGCAATGCCACGGCGGGCAGGCATCGTCCGTGAGCACGGCACCCACCCGGCGCAGGCCGAATGCGCCCATCGTCTCCAGCACGCGGGCGAGATTGGTCACGGTGTAGAGTGGCAAGGCTTCGGCGGCGCCGGCGGCGGTCTTGCGGGCCGCCGGCGTCAGACCGGCTGCTCGCCGGCGCGGAATGACCACGGCATCCACGCCCGCGCCATCGGCAGCGCGCAAGCAAGCGCCGAGGTTACGCGGGTCTTCTACGCCGTCGAGCACCAGCACCAGCGGGTTGTCAGTCGTTGTTAACCAGTTTTCCAGTTGATTTTCAGTGAGCGGCGCGGCTCCTTCGATCTCGGCCAGCGCGCCCTGGTGACGCACGTCCACAGCCAGACGCTTCAGTTCGTCGGCCGTGACCTCGCTGACCTTGACGCCGTGACTGGCCGCCAGGGAACGTAACTCGTCGAGGCGTCGATCCTTGCGCCGCTGATCGAGCAGCAGGCGCCGCACCTGGCCATGTTCCAGCGCAAGACGCACTGCATGCACACCGCAGACAATGTTGCTCACCGCCGGCGCCGCTTCTTCTTGCGCTTCTCGATCGCGGGCAATTCCACTGTCGCAGGCACCAGATCAATCTTGCGCTCCTCGATGCTCACCCGTGCCACGCGCACCTGCATGCGATCACCCACGGCATAACTCACGCCGCTACGTGTTCCGTTTAAACGCTGCGTTGCGGAATCGAATTCGTAGTAGTCCGAACTGAGCGCTGTCACGTGCACCAACCCTTCGACAAAAAGATCCTCGAGTTGCACGAACAGACCAAAACCGGTGACGCCGGTCACCACACCCGCGAATTCTTCGCCCACGCGGCTGCTCATGTATTCGGCCTTGAGCGCATCGGCCACTTCGCGCGAGGCTTCATCGGCACGGCGTTCGGTCATCGAACAACGCCGCCCCAGAGCCTGCATCTCGTCTGCATCGTAGGCGAACGCCGCGGCCGGTTCGCCAGTGAACAAATGCTTCAGTGCACGGTGCACCAACAGATCTGGGTAGCGCCGAATCGGCGAGGTGAAATGGGCGTAGTGCGTCAGCGCCAACCCGAAGTGCGCCGTGGAATCGGACACATACATCGCCTGCGAGAGCGAACGCAGCAGCATGGTCTCGATACGCATCCGGTCGGGGCGCTGCGCGATGGCCCTCATCAGTTTCGCGTAATGCGCGGGTTGTGGTTCGCTGCCGCCGCCGAGGTTGAGCCCATGCAGCCCCAAAAATTCGCGCAGGTCCGCGAGCTTGTCGGCGGGCGGGCGTTCGTGCGACCGATACAGCGCGGGAATCTTCTTGCCCGACAGACGATGCGCGACCGCGCTGTTGGCGGCGATCATGCACTCCTCGACCAGGCGATGCGCGGCGTTGCGTACCAGCGGCTTGAGCCCGCTAACATGGCCGTCCACACCGAACATGAAACGCGGCTCGACGCTATCGAAATCGATCGCACCGCGCTGTGCCCGTTCCTTGGCCAGTGCGCGGTACACGCCGTGCAGCGCCTCCAGGTGCTCGATCAACGACTCGCGCTTGCGTCGCGCGTCCTTGTCGCCGTCCACCAGTATCGCTGCGACCTCCGTATAGGTCAGGCGCGCACGGGAATGCATCACGGCGGAATAGAACCGGCTGCGTGTTACAGAACCGTCCTTGCGGACTTTCATCTCGGCGACCATGCACAAACGATCCACATCCGGGTTGAGCGAACACAATCCGTTGGACAGCGCTTCGGGCAGCATCGGAATGACGCGGTCGGGGAAGTACACCGAATTGCCGCGATTGAGCGCTTCGGCATCGAGCGCAGAGTTGCGGCGCACGTAATGCGCCACATCGGCGATGGCCACATACAGGCGAAACCCGTCGCGTTCGGGCCGGCAATACAGCGCATCGTCGAAATCGCGTGCATCCTCACCGTCGATGGTGACCAGCGGTAACTCGCGCAGATCCTCGCGGCCGGCGCAATCCTCGGTGCGCACGTGCGTGGGCAGCGCCTCGGCCTCGGCGAGTACCGCCTTGGGCCACACGTGCGGCAGGTCGTGGTTGCGCACCGCCAACTCGCTCGCCATGCCGGCCATGGCACGATCGCCCAGCACCTCGACCACGCGCCCCACAGCGGGCGAATGATGATCGGGGAAAGCCGTCAACTCCACCGTGACCATCTGCCCCGGCTTGGCCTCGGCCACCGCGTCCGTCGGCACCAGCACATCGTCGGCAATGCGCGGATCGGCAGGACGCACGAAGCTCAGTCCGTGCTCGCGAAAATAAGTACCCGCCAACTGGGTACGCGCACGTTCGAGCACGTCCACCAGACGACCTTCGCTGCGGCCGTCGTGGTTTTTCTGCACGCGTACCGAAGCCCGGTCGCCATGCATGAGCGAGCGCATCACACGCGGCGGCAGGAACACATCGTCGCCACCTTCGTCAGGCGACAGGAAACCGAAGCCGTCACGATGCGCAAGCACCGTACCGGTCTGCACCGGCAGGCGCCGGGTCAGGCAGAACTGGTTGCGCCGGTTGGACACCAGCTCGCCGTCGCGGCACATGGCGCCCAGGCGATGTCCCAGCGCATCCTTGCGCTCACCGCCCAGCCCGAATTCGGACGCCACGACATCCAGCGCCAGCGGCGCCGCGCGTTGTTCGAAGTAGTCACGCAGCAACCGACGGCTCGGGATGGGTAAATCGTAGCGCTCGGCCTGGCGTTCGGCGTCCGGATCGAACGTCTGCCACTTGCGCCAATCGCGCTGGCGGGCGCTTGTACGGCGGGTCGAACCCTTTTTAGACTTGCGTTGCGTTGACAAAAAGACTCCCAGTGACGAAAATGCGCGCCTGAGCCGAGGTGGCGGAATTGGTAGACGCGCTAGCTTCAGGTGCTAGTGAGGGTTTCCTCGTGGAGGTTCGAGTCCTCTCCTCGGTACCAGCTT
>JBOHZI010000143.1:0-6113 GCA_050738295.1 Gammaproteobacteria bacterium | reverse complement strand
CCGTAAAACACGTCCTGACGTTACCCTCGGCTCCCTGATACGCGGCCTGCGGAGGATACAACGGCGGTGTACGGAAGCGCACTTGCAGCCCGGAATAACCGCCGGCACCCGTGTTGGCCCCCGCGTTCGGCGTTCCGATGATAGAGAAATTGCCGGGACCGGCAGGCAGGTTGAGGCTCGGCGGCAGAAGCTTCGATGTTACCGCCGTAGTCGGTGTACTGGTCGAAGGCCGCTTGAGCAACTTCGGCTGCGGTTTGGGTTTGGTTTGTGTGGTAGACGTTACAGGCTGTTTCTGTACCTTGACCAGGTCGATGGACAGCGGTTTCGAATGGGCATAAACATCAGACTGATGGTTGGCAATCAACTGGTGCATCAGGAGAAACAGGCCCAACGTGATAAACCCGCTGCCGGCCACCGCTAACACAAAGCGTGTATCTTGCATCATCCGTTGCATGGCGATCACCTTTGGCCGCATCCTGATTAAAGTGTAGTCCGTTTTGTGAAAAGTGGTGTAATCAGCCTTCTGTTGCACTTGAGCAACAGAAGGCGCCACCCCACCTTATCCATGCTGTTGTAAGTAATCCGGGTGGCCGGCGACACACTTTCGTGAATCTTTTTCGTCGCTTTGAGCGTATAAGTTGAGTCAGACCACCTATGCATCACGGTAAAGCTTTGATCACTATAGACACTCAAATTACATCGAATGCCTCGGAGCACCCGTCATGAGTGCGCCTGATAAACGCTGGCCCCGGCCTCGCCGCTTCGATCGCAACCTGATCGTGATCGGCGCCGGGTCCGCCGGTCTGGTCAGCGCCTATATCGCGGCCACTGTGCGCGCCAAAGTAACACTGGTCGAAGCCGGCGAGATGGGCGGCGACTGCCTCAACACCGGTTGCGTCCCGTCCAAGGCCCTGATCCACGCCGCGCGGCAAGTGGCGCATGCCCGCCGCGCCAAGGCACTGGGCATCGATACGGGCACGATTGTGGTCAATTTTCCCGCCGTGATGGAAAGCGTACAGCGCGCCGTCACCCAGGTCGCTCCGCACGATTCGGTCGAACGCTACCGCGAACTGGGTGTTGATGTTCGCCGCGGACACGCTCGAATCATATCGCCGTGGCAGGTGGAGATCGACGGCGAAACGCTCAGCACTCGCGCCATTGTCATCGCCGCCGGCGCGGAACCGTTCGTGCCGCCCATTCCGGGGCTGGCCGAGGCCGGGTATCTCACTTCCGATACGGTGTGGTCGCTGCGCGAAAAACCGCGCCGCATGCTGGTGCTGGGTGGTGGTCCGATCGGCTGCGAGTTGGCGCAGGCCTTTGCTCGACTCGGCGTCAGCATGACCCAGGTGGAAATGGCCGAGCGTCTGCTGCTGCGCGAAGACGACGAGGTCAGTGAATTCGTGGCAGAACGCCTGCGTGAAGACGGAATCGATGTGCGCACCGATCACAAGGCCGTCGGCGTCGAACAGAATGACGATGGCAGCAAGGTGCTGGTCTGCGAACACCCGGACGGCGAAACGCGGCTGGAATTCGATGCCATCGTGGTGGCCATCGGACGCAAACCACGCACGCAAGGTTACGGGCTCGACACTCTGGGTATTCCCGCCAAGGGCACGGTCGAAACCAACGACTACCTGCAGACCCTGTATCCCAATATCTACGCCTGCGGCGATGTTGCCGGGCCGTATCAGTTCACTCACACCGCCGCGCACCAGGCCTGGTATGCCACAGTGAATGCACTGTTCGGCCAGTTTTACCGGTTCCGCGCCGATTACTCGGTCATTCCCGCCGTGACCTTCGTCGATCCTGAAGTGGCCCGTGTCGGACTCAATGAACGTGAAGCGCGGGACCAGAACATCACCTGCGAAGTCACTCGCTACGAGTTGGACGACCTGGACCGCGCCATTACCGAAAGCGATACCCGAGGCTTCATCAAAGTGTTGACCGTGCCCGGCAAGGATAAAATCCTGGGCGCTACCATCGTCGGCACACATGGCGGCGAACTGATGGCGGAGTTCGCGCTCGCCATGCGCCACAAGCTGGGGCTGAACAAGCTGCTCGGTACCATCCACGCCTACCCCACCTGGGCCGAGGCCAACAAGTACGCGGCCGGGGCCTGGAAACGCACGCATGCACCCGAGCGGCTGTTACGCTGGGCTGCACGCTACCACCGCTGGCGTCGAGGTGGGAATATTTCATCGAAATCCGCTGAAGACAAGGAGTCTCGCGCATGAATCAAACCGCGCAACCGCTGCCGGCCGACGAACTGACGCCGTTCACCCGCACACTGCGTGAGCATAAGCTTGAGTTGCCACGTACGCCGTTGGAGATTTTGCAGGTCAACGTCGGCAAACTGTGCGATCTGGCGTGCCGACACTGCCATGTCGAGGCTGGGCCCAATCGTACAGAAATCATGGAATGGCCGACAGTCGTGCGCCTGCTCGAATTGCTGGCCGACGCACCCGAGGTACACACGGTGGATCTTACCGGCGGTGCCCCGGAACTCAACCCGCACTTTCGCACGCTGGTTCGCGAAGCCCGGTCACTGGGCAAACAGGTAATCGACCGCTGTAACCTCACTGTGCTATTCCGATCCGGTCAGGAAGACACTGCCGAATTTCTGGCGGCGCAGGGTGCGAAGGTAATCGCCTCCCTGCCCTGCTACACACAGGCCAATGTGGAAAAGCAACGTGGCCTGCACGTATTCAACCCAAGCATCGAGGGACTACAACGACTTAATGCGCTGGGCTACGGACAACCCGATTCGGACCTGGAACTGGATCTGGTGTACAACCCGCTGGGCGCATCGTTGCCGCCGTCACAGACCGAACTGGAAGCGACCTACCGCGAGGAACTGTCCGAGCATTTCGGCATCGTGTTCAATAATTTATTCACCATCACCAATATGCCGATCAAACGTTTCCTGCACCAACTCATACTGGAAGGCCGCTACGACAGCTACATGCAGACCCTGCTCGAAGCGTTCAACCCGCGGGCCGCAGAAGGCGTAATGTGCCGCAATCTGCTATCCGTCAGTTGGGACGGCGAGTTGTACGATTGCGACTTCAATCAGGCGCTGGAACTCCCGCTGGGCAATCGCCGTCGCAGCCTGTGGGACATCGAAACACTAGCTGAGATCGACCAGGGACATATTGCTTTCGGCGAACATTGCTACGGCTGCACCGCCGGCGCCGGCAGCTCCTGCGGCGGCGCCCTCGCATGAATGGCGACGCAACACATCATGCCTGAGGCGGATGTGTCCGAAGGTGTGCTGCTGTCCGTCATCGTACCCCTCGCCCCCGGCGAAACCGAAGCCGAAGTATTGCTGGAGCAACTAACGGCTCTACCTGTCGGAAGTGAATTGATTGTCGTACGTGCCGAAGATCAACCCGAATCACGTCCTGCAAACTGGCCGGCCAAACTGGCCTACCGCGAATACACCAACGCTGCCGGACGCGCCCGACAATTGAATCTGGGTGCACGAGTCGCCCGCGGTTATTGGCTGTGGTTTTTGCACGCCGATTCGCGACTGCTGGAAGCCACCCTGCCGGCGCTGCAAGGCTTCATCACCGGCCCAGACGAAGCCCTTGGCTGGTTCGATCTGCAATTCCGCCACGACGGCCCGCGCCTGGTGGTACTCAATGCCATGGGAGCCAACCTGCGTGCGCATTGGCTGGGCATGCCGTTCGGCGACCAGGGCCTGGTATTGCCCAAGTCCCGTTTCGAGACCATCGGCGGCTTCGACGAAGATGCAGCATACGGAGAAGATCACCTGCTGGTGTGGGCCGCGCGACGCTCCGGGTTGCCGCTACGGCCCGTGGGCGCTCCGCTGCAAACCAGTGCCCGCAAATACACCCGCCGCGGCTGGCTGGCCACCACCGTAACGCACTGGTGCCTGACTGTCGCTCAAGCTTGGCCGGAATGGCGTCGAAACCGGCGAACCCCTTCGTGACGACCGCGCTCGCCATCTTTGTAAAGACGCCCGGCCTGTCGCCGATCAAAACTCGGCTGGCCGCCGGCATCGGCGCCGAAGCCGCACTCCGTTTCCACTACCTCGCCGCCGCCGCCACGGCTGAAACCGTCAGCGCCTGTAGTTCGATACTCACGCCGTATTGGGCCGTCGCCGAAGACAATCCAGTCACGCGTGATTGCTGGTCCGGATTCCCGCGATTATGGCAAGGCACCGGCACGCTGGGCGAACGCCTGCACCGCATCCACACCGCATTGCAGAGCCGTCACGGTTCGGTGCTGATGATCGGCGCCGACACACCACAACTCACCCCCGCTCTATTGCAGCAAGTCGTTACCACACTACACAACCCGGCGACTGCACATATCCTCGGCCCGGCAAAAGACGGCGGCTTCTGGCTCTTCGGCAGCAAGCAACCTATTCCGCTTGGCACCTGGAAGGCTGTTCCCTACTCCCGCGCCGATACGGCTGAAGCCCTGCGTAATGCACTGCAGGACACAGGCAGGCTCGATGCATTGCCGACGCTAACCGACGTTGATACCGCAGACGATCTGCCGATCTTGATCGAAGCACTGCAGCAACTAACGAATCCCCTGCCCGCCCAACTCGAACTGACCACCTGGCTCACAAGCATGGAAATGCTCAGCAGTCATTGACGGGGTGCACACCATGCTCAGGTGGGATCGCTGAGTGAAAGCGGCGCGGCGACGGATTCCAGCGAACGGCGCTCGGCGTTCACCGCAAGGAAGGCCGCGACAAGTGCCGCCGCAAGCATGAGCCCGCCGCCGAGTGCATAGCCCGCGAATACTTCGCCACGCGCCCCGGAAGCGATGAGATAGCCGAACACCAGCGGACCCGAAATACCGCCGATGCCGGTGCCGATGGCATAGAACCAGGCAATCGCGCTCGCGCGCACTTCGAGCGGGAAACTTTCGCCCACGGTCAGGTAGGCGGAACTCGCGGCGGCCGAGGCGAAGAAAAACACCACGCTCCACGCGAGCGTTTGTGTCGTCGCGGTGAACACGTCGGAGCGGAAAAGCAGGCCCGTTGCAATGATCAGTATTCCCGTCAAGGCATAGGTCGCGGTGATCATGACGCGGCGCCCGATCACGTCGAACAGCGGGCCGAGCAAGAGCGGGCCGAGGAAATTGCCGGCCGCGAACGGCAGCAGGAAGAGTCCCACCCGTGCTTCGTTAACACCGTAGTAACGGGTCAGCACCAGCGCGTAGGTGAAAAAGATCGCGTTGTAGAGAAACGCTTGCGCACTCATCAGGCTCAGGCCTAGGACGACGCGGCGTGGATAGCGCTTGAGCAGCACACCGAACAGCGCGAACCAGCCGATCTGACCGGAAGGATCGAGCTCGATCTCGCCGGGCGGCCCGCTACCCGGCACGACGGCAGCCCGCGTCTCGATATCAGCCACGATACAGTCCGCTTCTTTGCGCCGGCGATGCAGCAACAGCCAGCGCGGACTTTCGGGCACGTGCCGGCGCAGCAGAAGGATTCCGAATCCGAGCACACCGCCGATCAGAAAGGCGATGCGCCAGCCCCATTGCGGCGGAACCAGTCCGCTGTCGAGCACCAGCACCGCACCAGCGGCGCCTACTGCCGCGCCGATCCAGAAGCTGCCGTTCACGGCGAGATCAATGCGCCCGCGCAGGCGCGCCGGCATGAATTCCTGGATCGCGGAGTTGATCGCCGCGTATTCGCCGCCGATGCCAGCGCCGGTCAGGAAGCGCAACGCAGCAAACACGTAGAAATCCGGCGCGAAACCGGAGGCAATCGTCGCCGTGGCATACAAACCCAGGGTGATAAAGAAAAGCTTGCGCCGCCCGTGACGGTCCGCGAAGCCGCCAAAAAAGATCGCACCGATGACCGCGCCAGCGACGTAGGCGCTCGCACTCGCACCCACCTCGGCAGAACTGAGCCCAAGCGTTGAGGGCAGCGTGAGCACACTCGCGAGCGAACCGACGAGCGTCACTTCGAGCCCGTCCACGATCCAGCTCGTACCGAGCGCCGCAATCAGGAGCGAATGGAAGCGCGACCAGCGCAGGCGATCCAGCCGGGCCGGAATATTCGTTCTGAATGCCGATTCGCTCATGCTCGAATAAATGCAGGCTCTACAAACCGGAGCTCGATCACC
>JBOHZI010000142.1:0-6165 GCA_050738295.1 Gammaproteobacteria bacterium | reverse complement strand
CATGATGGAAGACCCGCGCACCATCCGGCGCGAGTTGGCCGTGTTGTGGTGTGCGCGTGCGCTGGAACGCATCGGCGATCACGCCAAGAACATGGCCGAATACATCGTGTTTCTGGTGCACGGCAAGGACGTACGCCACCTGGGCCTGAGCGGCATGGAGCGTGAAGTCCACGGGCTGAGCCGCACCGGGCAGGAGGCGGCCGCCGAGTCGGACGACGAATGATTCGCCGCTGGGGCAATTCCATCGGTTTCGCCGTATGCGTGCTGATGCTTGGCTTTGCCTACTATTTGCAGTACGCCCGCGGCATGAACCCTTGTGCGCTGTGTATTTTCGAGCGCATCGCCACGGCGGCTCTGGGTCTTGTATTTCTGCTGGCCTGGTTGCATCACCCGAGGCGTTTCGGACGCTGGATCTACCTCGCATTGATTTTGGTGGTGTCTGCCATCGGCGTGTTCGTCTCGGCGCGTCATGTGTATATTCAGCATTTGCCGCCCGACCAGGTGGGTTCCTGCGGCGCTTCGCTCAAGATGCTCGTCCAGCATTTGCCGCCGTGGCAGGTGATCCGCGAAGTGCTGCACGGCTCCGGCGAGTGCGCGCACGTGGATACGCTCCTGGGCGTCAGTCTGCCGCTGTGGGTTTTGGGCTTGACGTCGGCGCTCGGGATCGGCGGCATCGCAGTCAATTCGCGTCGATAGCCCATTTTGAGTGTGGGCATTATGCCTGGCAATGATTCGGCTCTGGGCTACCCCTGATTCCGCCATGAGCAACGAAGCGACTTGTCAGCAACACGATCTGCTAGGCACCCCCTGGAAGGCCATCCTGTTCTGGGGTTTGCCTTGGGCGGTTATCTTCATCGGAGGCAATACTGGCCCAATAGCACACACAGTGCTATGGACTGTGGCCTTCGCTGGAGTCGGTGTGGCGTGCCTGGTGAACGCTCGCCGATGCAGACGTCGACATTGTTTTTATACGGGTCCACTACTGTTATTGGCGGCAATCTTTTCTCTGCTCTATGGGCTCGGAGTGCTGCCTCTCGGCGTCAATGGTTGGGCGTGGATCGCCGGGATCACCTTGCTCGGATCCATCTTGTTGTGCTGTGGACTGGATGTGATGTTCGGTAAGTATGTCGGTGCAGGTAGCGCGGACAAGGGTGGGGAGAATTAGAGTCAGAGTCGACTTGATGAAAGAAATCGGGTAGGCCGGCTGCTGATATAGAGGTAGAGATGGAGCAATAAGTCGACTCTACCCATGATTTCTCGTCTGTGGTCTCTGCGATTGGATTTGCATTGCGTACGATCGAACGGGCATTGCTATACTGAGTACCCGTGCCGCCCGGGAATAAACTCATTAATACCCAGCGTTTGCCCGCTCTGTTCTGTCTGGCATTACTCACCCTGGTGTGGTTCTGGGGCTTGGGGCACCGTCCGTTGTTCAATACGGACGAGGGGCGCTACGCCGAGATTCCGCGCGAAATGCTCGTTACCGGCAACTGGGTCACGCCGCGCCTCGATGGTCTGCGCTATTTTGAAAAACCTCCGCTTCAATACTGGACGACTGCGGCATCCTATGCTGTGTTTGGCGTGCATGACTGGACCGCGCGCCTGTGGACCGCGCTCGCCAGCTACCTGACGATACTTTTAACCGCCTTCGCGGCCAGCCGACTGTATGGCTGTCGGGTTGGCTGGATGGCCGGTGCGGTGCTCGCCGGCAGTTTTTATTTCGGTTTTCTCGGTCATTTCAATACCCTTGACGCGAGCCTGGCGTTTGCCATGAGCCTCACGCTGTTCGGCTTTCTCCTGGCTTGGGACGCGCCACCCCGTTCGCGTGCCGAATTGGGCTGGATGCTGATGGCCTACGGTGGGGCGGCGCTGGCGGTGCTCACCAAGGGGCTGATCGGTATTCTTCTGCCTGGTGCGGTTGTCGTGCTTTACGTCCTGCTCAAGCGCGACTGGGGGTTGTTGCGTCGTCTGCGTCTGCTACCCGGCGTGGCGCTTTTCCTGTTGCTCACCTTGCCCTGGTTTGTGGCCGTATCGATCCAGAACCATGACTTTCTGTGGCAGTTCTTCATGGTGCAGCAGTTCCTGCGTTTTCTGACGCCGGTTTCTCACCGACCGGGCCCGTGGTGGTACTTCCTGCCGCTGCTCGCGTTGGCCGTATTGCCATGGCTGCGCAGCGCTGTCAGGGGATTGATCAGAGGCGCACGCGAGGCAGTTAAGCGCGAGCCGTTCAATCCGCAGGTCTTCTTGTGGTTGTGGCTGGTGTTTATCGTCGTCTTTTTCTCGGTCTCGCATTCCAAGTTGCCTAGCTATGTACTGCCCGTGATCCCCGCCTTCGCGGTGCTCAGTGCCTGTGCCTTGGACCGGGTTTGCCATATACCCTGGGCGGCATTGGGCGTGTCGATACTGGCTGGTATTGTGATTGTGCTTATCGGCGTGTTCGGTTCGCGATTTATCCACGGCACCGATCCTGCCATGTTGCACTTGTTTGCACGCTGGTTGATAACTGCTGGTGGACTTGTGCTGGCGGCTGGCGTTGCGGCCTTTTTCCTGCGCCGCCGGGTGCTGGCATCCGTGGTGATACTTGCCGCCGCCTGGCTGGTCGCGACGCGACTTATTCTGCTCGGCGGCGATGCGTTTGCTCCCAACTTGTCCACTCGGCAACTGGTGGCGACGTTAGCTCCGTATAATCGTTCCGACGTTCCGGTGTATTCGGTGGGCGGCTACCAGCAAACGCTGCCCTTTTATTTGAGACGTACCATGACTTTAGTGGAATATAAGGGCGAATTGGATTTTGGCATCGAGCATGCGCGCAGTTCGCTTTCGGGGCGCTATCTGCCCAGTTTGGAGGCCTTTGCCGATGCCTGGCGCACGCATAGCACCGGTCTCGCCTTTGTGCCGCGCCCGGTGTTGCCGAGTGTAAAGGCGCTCGGTATCCATTACCGCATCGTTGGCGAGAATCCGCGTTGGGTCGCGTTGGCCCCGGAGCAGGGATTATGACCTGGACGGCCTTTGCCCTGGTGTTGACCGGCGTGCTCCTGAATGCCGCGGCCCAGGTGCTGCTCAAGGCGGGTGTGCGTCACATGGGCGTGATCAGTCTGCAATTTCCAGTGCTGGTCAAGGCGGGATTTTCACTTGCGGTCAATCCTTACATCATCGCCGGGTTGTCCTGTTATGTGGTGAGCGTGGTGGTGTGGCTGCTTGCTCTGTCGCGTGTGGCGGTCAGCATCGCCTATCCGATGCTCTCGATCGGTTATATCGTGACCGCCGTGATTGCCTGGCTGTATCTGGGAGAGGACATGAACATGACGCGGTGGGCAGGCATAGTTGTCATCATTATCGGCGTGTTCCTGGTGGCGCGCAGCGGCGCAGGAGCGGCGTGACATGAGTCAGCAGGAACCTCTGATCTATTCATACGCGGTCGCGCCGGA
Organism: Gammaproteobacteria bacterium; assembly: GCA_050738295.1. Taxonomy (GTDB): domain Bacteria; phylum Pseudomonadota; class Gammaproteobacteria; order JAKDMP01; family JAKDMP01; genus JBAUSV01. Next base: position 2,737 of record JBOHZI010000142.1, on the reverse strand, counting down.
GTCTTTGCGCGCGACTGGCAAGGAATGAGGAGAGAAGTTTGCTCATTGCAAATAAACGACGAATGACGCCGTCCAGGCGGGCACAAAGACCCGGCCCCGAGGGGTTTGGCCCCAAAGGCCCGGTTGCTGCGTTGCCCGGCTTGACCGTAGTCCCTGCTACGATACTGCACCGAGCGCCTTGCATCCGGGCCTTTGGGACACAAACGCGATCCGTGTATGAATAGATCAGAGGTTCCTCACTTTCTGCCTTTCGTGCGTCCCGCCATCGGCGAGGACACCATTGCCGGAGTGGCCGACGTGCTGCGTTCGGGCTGGATCACCACCGGCCCGCAGGTGGCGGCGTTCGAAGCTGCGCTCGGTGAATATGCGGGCGGGCGCACGGTGCTGGCCTTTTGCCACGCCACCGGTGCGCTGGAAGAATCGCTGCGCGCACTCGGCATCGGGCCGGGCGATGAGGTCATCGTGCCCGACATGACATTTGCGGCCACCCTGAATGTGGTGTTCCGCGTCGGTGCGACGCCGGTGCTGGTCGATGTGGATCTGGAGAGCCGAAACCTTGATGCAGCAGGTGTCGAAGCGGCGCTTACTCCGCGTACACGGGCGATCATGCCGGTGCATTACGCCGGTCTCGCCGTGGACATGGATCCACTGAATGCGCTGGCAAAAACGCACGATCTGCGCATCGTGGAAGATGCGGCACACGCCATCGGCACTACTTACAAGGGTCGGCGCATCGGCAGTTTCGGCGATGTGGTGTGTTACAGCTTTCATGCCAACAAGAACCTGACCACCATCGAGGGTGGTGCGGTCGTGACCGAAGACGAGACGGTGCTGGAGCGCTTGCGAGCCTTGCGCTTCCACGGTCAGGTCAAGCTCGACGACGGCAGCTACGATGTGATCATGCCGGCCAGCAAGTACAACATGAGCGATGTCAGTGCACGCATCGGGCTCGATCAACTGGCGGTGGTCGATGCGCGCAACGCGCGCCGACGTGAACTGGCGCATCGCTACCTCGATGCGTTGGCCGATTTTGAAGGTGTATTGCTTTCGGCTCGCGGCGATGAAGGCCATGCCTGGCACATGTTCGCGGTGTGCATCGATTACCAGCATTTCAAACTCGACCGCAAGCAGGTGCGTGATGCGTTGCAGGCACGCGGCATCGGCACCGGCGTGCACTACCCGGCGCTGCATCAATTGAGTGTGTGTCGCGAACTGAACGTGAGTGCAGAAGACTTTCCAAACGCGGATCATATCGGCCGCCAGACACTCACTTTGCCGCTGTTCCCGGAAATGAGCGAGGTCGATGTGGATCGGGTGGTCTCCGAACTCAAGGCGGTGCTGCATGGCTGATACACAGACAAGCGCAGGAACGGTGCTTTCCGTCGTCATACCGGTTTATAACGAGGAAGCCGGACTTGCGGAATTGTTCGGGCGGTTGTATCCGGCGCTGGATGCGCTTGGCGTGACCTATGAAATGTTGTTCGTCGATGACGGCAGTCACGACCGTAGTGCCGCCATGCTCCGCGATCAGTACCAGCAACGCAGCGATGTCACGCGGATCATTTTGCTGCAGTCGAATTTCGGGCAGCACGCTGCGATCATGGCCGGATTCTCCAAGGCGCGCGGCGAGCGCATCGTAACGCTCGATGCGGATCTGCAGAATCCACCCGAGGAAATTTCGACACTGCTCAAGGCCATGGACGAAGGTCACGATTACGTGGGGACCATTCGTCGTCGCCGGCGCGATGCGTTGTGGCGCAAGTGGGCCTCGCGGTTGATGAATCGCATGCGCGAGCGCATGACCCACATCCAGATGACCGATCAGGGCTGCATGCTGCGTGCCTACTCGCGTGACATCGTCGATGCGATCAATCGCACCAGCGAGATCAACACTTTCATTCCCGCGCTGGCCTATCTTTACGCGGCGCATCCTACCGAGGTGGTGGTGGCGCATAGTGAGCGGCATGCGGGTGAGTCGAAGTATTCGCTGATCAAGCTGATCCGTCTGAATTTCGATCTGGTAACCGGTTTTTCCGTAGCACCCTTGCAGATATTTTCCTTTGTGGGTGTATTGATTGCGCTGGGTTCGCTGGTATTGTTCGTCTGGCTGATGATTGACCGTATTGTCAACGGTCCGGACGTGGGCGGTGTGTTTACGCTGTTTGCCATTGCTTTCTTCTTCATCGGCGTGCTGCTCGTCGGGATCGGCATACTCGGCGAGTATGTGGGCCGCATTTATCAGGAAGTGCAGCAGCGTCCGCGTTTCGTGATCCGCGCTATGCTCGGTGATAAAGAGCACGATGAGTAAGACGGCGCATCTGCCAAGCGCTGTTGTTTTTGCCTATCACGATGTGGGGGTGCGTTCGCTGGAAGTACTGCTCGCACGCGGCTTTGACGTGCGTCTGGTCTTTACCCACGAGGACGATCCGAACGAGGGTGGCTGGTTCGCGAGCGTGGCGGAGTGCGCGCGCCGCTACGGCATCAAAGTGGTTACTCCGCAGCAGGATGAGTTGCCCGATTTTGTGGGGCGACTGGCTGATCTGAATCCGGATTTCATTTTTTCCTTCTACTACCGTTACATGATTCCGGTGTCTGTGCTGGAAACGGCGACGTGCGGGGCGCTCAATCTGCATGGCTCTTTGTTGCCGTATTACCGGGGCCGGGCGCCGGTGAATTGGGCGGTGCTGGCGGGTGAAATCGAAACCGGTGCGAGCTTGCATTACATGGCGGCCAAGCC
>JBOHZI010000141.1:0-6226 GCA_050738295.1 Gammaproteobacteria bacterium | reverse complement strand
ACCCGATGGCCATTGCCTGGCACGGTCACTACCTGCGCTATTTCGAGTCCGCGCGGGTGGCGTTGATGCGCCGCATCGGCTACGACTACCCCGACATGCAGGCCTCGGGCTACACCTGGCCGATCATCGAAGCCCATTTACGCTACGTTCGCGCGGCCCGCTACGCCCAGCGCTTGCAAGTCACGGCCGGGCTTGAGGCATGGGAGACGTGCCTGCACATTGGCTACCTGATTACCGATGCCGAAAGTGGCGAGCGACTCACGACCGGTTACACCCGCCAGTGCGCCGTCGATGCAGCCGGCGAATTGCAACTGTGCGCGCCCGAGGCGCTGCTGCAATGCCTGAAGAAGTTTCTTTAAACGCCGCGACGGCTGCCTGGCCCGATCCGGCGACGCTGTTGCCGCACGGCCCGCGAGCACGTTGCGTAGATCGGGTACTGGATTTCATGCCTGGCGAACAGATCCGGGCCGCGTGGCGAGTCTCGACCACAAGCCCTCTGTTCGACCCTGAGCGCGACGGCATACCCAGCTGGGCCGGAATCGAAATCATGGCGCAATGCGCCGGGCTCTATCTCGGGCTTACGCACCGCAACATGGGTGATGGCGGCCCCCCCCGCAGCGGCTTTCTCGTCGGCGTGCGCCGCTTTCGCGCTCACCATCCGCTGCTCGCAAACCATGCCGAACTGACGCTCGAAGCCGCCTGCGACGGGGCGCAGCTCTCCGCTGGCGAGTTGGGGCTTTTCGACTGTCGTATCCTATGCGGCGATACAGTGTATGCCGACGCCCGCCTCATGCTGTGGAGCGCCGGCGGCGAGACGGGAGGAGCATGACAAATCGACGTCGAGTCCTGGTTACCGGCGCAAGCCGCGGCATCGGGCGCGCCATCGCGTTGCAACTGGGTGCCGACGGGTTTGCCGTTAGCGTGCATTGCCGCACACGCCTCGATGCAGCCGAAACCACGGCGGCAGCGATCCGTAGCGCGGGCGGAGAAGCGGACACGCTCGCCTTCGATACGGCCGATCGCGAAAACGCAGGCGCAGCACTCGCTGCGGCAGTGGACGCGCATGGCGCCTACTGGGGCGTGATCGCCAATGCCGGCATCACCGCCGACAATACCTTCGCCGCGATGAGCGGCGAAGACTGGGATCGCGTGCTGCGCACCAACCTCGACGGCTTCTACAACGTGGTGCAGCCCCTGGTCATGCCCATGGTGCGGCGGCGCGACGGCGGACGCATCGTGTGCCTGTCCTCGGTGGCGGGGCTCATCGGCAACCGCGGGCAGGTCAATTACAGCGCGGCCAAGGCGGGGCTGATCGGCGCGACCAAGGCGCTCGCAGTGGAGCTCGCCAGCCGCCGGATCACGGTTAACTGTGTGGCGCCCGGACTCATTGATACCGACATGGGCGCCGCGGCGCCGCAGGACCACATTCTGCCGCTCATCCCCGCCGGGCGCGCCGGCACGCCAGAGGAAGTCGCGGCCACCGTCGCGTTTCTGTGCAGCGAACCGGCCGCCTACATTACCCGTCAGGTCATTGGGGTGAATGGGGGGTTGGCATGAGCAAGCGGCGCGTTGTCATCACCGGCTGCGGCGGACTGACCGCCCTCGGCCACGACTGGCCGAGCATTCGTGCCGCATTGCGCGAGAATCGTACCGGCATCGTGTACATGCACGAATGGGACAGCTACCGGGAACTCCACACCCGCCTCGGTGCGCCCACCCAGCCATTCGAGTTGCCATCCCACTACAACCGCAAGATCATGCGCGGCATGGGCCGCGTCTCGACGCTCTCGGTCCGCGCTTCGGAACTCGCACTGGAAGATGCAGGTCTGCTCGGCGATCCGGTGCTGCACGACGGGCGCACCGGCATCGCTTACGGTTCATCCGCAGGCAGCATCCAACCCATTATTGCCGCCGGGCGTTTCGCGGAACTCGGCACCCTGCGCGGCGCACCAGCCAACAGTTATGTACAGATGATGGCGCAGACCGGCGCGGTCAACATTGGCGTATTTTTCAAGATCACGGGCCGCCTGATACCCACCTGCAGCGCCTGCACCTCGGGCAGCCAGGGCATCGGCTACTCGTATGAGACGATCCTCGATGGCCGACAGGATGTGATGGTCGCCGGTGGTGCCGACGAGTTATCGGTCGTAAGCGCCGTGGTGTTCGACATGATCGGCGCCACCAGTACCATGAACGCCACACCCGAACGTGCCTCCCGTCCGTTCGATGCCGAACGTGACGGTATCGTAGTCGGCGAAGGCGGCGCCACGCTGATCGTGGAAGACCTCGAGCATGCGCGCGCGCGCGGTGCAAAAATCCATGCCGAAATCGTGGGCTATGCAAGCAACACGGACGGTACACATATCACCCGTCCCAACCGCACCACGATGGCTGAAGTCATGCATGCAGCGCTCGACAACGCGCAATTAAAACCCGAGCAAATCGGCTATGTCAGTGCGCATGCTACCGGCACTGATCGCGGCGATGTAGCCGAATCGCAAGCCACCCTCGACGTCTTGGGCGATCAGGTTCCGGTGAGTTCGATGAAGGGCTATTTCGGGCATTCCATCGGTGCCTGCGGACCATTAGAAGCCTGGCTTGCGATCCAGATGATGAACGAAGGCTGGTTCGCGCCCACGCGCAATCTCGATGTGCCGGGTGAGGATATAGCGCCCATCAATCACGTCCGCGATAAGTTATTGCAACTCGAGACCAATCACGTCATGAGCAACAACTTCGCCTTCGGCGGCATCAACACCAGCCTCATCTTCCGCCGCTGGCGCGAGGGCGAGTAGCCGGCGAAAGCCCGCAACCGTCAAGACTTGTTGTTTTTCTTCCACGGCCATTCGATTTTGGGCAGAATGCCGAGCCCCTTCATCCCGAGTTCATGATTCACCTGGTACTGAATGGCGATATTCAAACCGGTGCTGAGCGAATAATAAAGCACCAGACCGGAAGGAAAGATCGCGTAGAAGAAGGCGAACAGCAACGGCATCACCATCATCATCTTTGCCTGCGCACCCTCCATCGTTTGCGGCTGCAGGCGGAACTGCACAAAACTCAGTGCGGCATAGATAATGGGCAGAATAAAGAACGGATCGGGTTGCGACAGATCGTGAATCCATAATATCCACGGTGCCAAGCGTAACTCGACGCTGTAGATCAGAACATAAAACAAACCGATGAAGATCGGGAGCTGAATGAGCATCGGCAGACAGCCGGAGACCGGATTGGCGCCTTCCTTGCGGTAGAGCTCCATAGTCGCCTGCGATAATTTCTGCCGATCGTCCTTGTAACGGTCACGCAGCAGCTTGATGCGTGGCTGCAACTTGCGCATCTTGGCCATGGACCGCGCACTCATGCGCTGTGGGAAATAGAACAGGGCCTTGATCAACAGCACCAGAATGATGATCGACCAGCCCCAGTTGCCGAGCACGCCATGGATAAACGACAGCACGGCGAAGATCGGCTTGCAGATGATCGTGGCATGACCGTAATCCACGGTCCGTGACATACCGGGCGCGATCTGTTTCAGCAGGCCCTGTTTTTTGGGTCCCAGAAACAGTTGTGTCCCGGTCTGCGAACTCGCGCCTGCGGCTACCTTCACCGACGCCAGACGATAGCCAGCGACATAGCCACCATCAATGGCACGCCCGAAGTAGCGCGCCTGATCCTTTCCTGGCGGAATCAGCGCCGCGACGAAATATTGGCGTACCCCCGCTATCCAGCCACCAGCGAACTGCTTGTCGAAAGGTGTTTCCGAAAAGCTGGAGACCGACGCCTTTTCATAACCGTCATTGGCATTGTAGTAAGCGGGCCCGCGAAAGGCATAGTACTTGGGCAACATATGCTGCCAGAAGTGTTCCGCGACGGGTGGGTTGGCGCCAACGAGCGTCACGCCCGGCGTCAAGTCCAGAGACCGTTTGCTCTGATTGTCGATGCGGGTTTCGATATGCACAACGTAACTGCCCCGCTTGAGCACAAGAATACGAGTCAGCGTCACACCATTTGCGTTCCAGCTCAGAGGCACCCGCAGGGTGCCGGCACCCGGCGCGAGCGTGTAGTCACTGGCCGTGGCACTGAATATCGGCGCTGCAGGCAAACCACCACCACTTATTTCGGGGCGTAGCATGAGTGCACTTTGTTGCTTGCTGCCCGGTGTAAGTAAATCAACGCTTTGCTTGGAATGCAGGCTGAGTGGGTATTTCAGCAAGGCGGCGCGAGTCAGCTCGCCACCATCCAGCGCCACGCTGAGATCGAGTACGTCGGTATGAATATGAATCCGCGGCCCGGCCGGTGCCTTGAGGCTGAGCAACGTTGCAGCCTTGGTGTGTTGGCTTGCAATCACCGCGGTGCCCGCGGAACCTGCCGGTGCCGGCGCGACAGCCGCCGGCGCGGCTGCGCTCGCCGCTGCGGGCGTGGAGGCCGGTGCCGGCGGTTTCACCGGATGTTCGACGCGCCACTGGCTCCACAACAGAAATGCTATCAGGCCCAAGGCACCGTATAAAAGCAGTCGACGTGTATCCATTAGTGCAGGGTCCTTGGCGGCACGGGGTCGTAGCCCCCGGCGTGAAACGGATGACACCGTCCAATGCGTGCGGCCGCCAGCCATCCCCCGCGCAACACGCCGTGTACGCGCATTGCCTCTATGGCATAGACGGAACATGTGGGCGCGTAACGGCAATGTATGCCCAGCCAAGGGCTGAGGCAAATCTGGTAAAGCCGGATGAGGCCAATTGCAAAGGCGCGGATCATGAATTCAGGCGAGTCAGTGCCGCTTTGAGGTCGGCTCGCAGTAGCGCGCGCGGAACGTCGCCGAGACCGGCGCGGGCCAGCACGACGATGTCGAGTGCGGGAAGTTGAGTATGGCGAAATACGTCACGGGTGATGCGTTTGATTCGGTTGCGGGCAACGGCATGGGGTGAAGCCTTGCGTCCAACTGCCAAGCCCAGACGCGCGCATCCGTTACCCGGTGCGACGACCAGGGTAAAGTAGCGTGCACGGGTACGTTGTCCTTGTTTGAACACGTGCGCAAACTCTACCGCTTGGGTCAGGCGCGCACGGCGGGAAAAGCCGAAACTGGCCGTCGGCTCAGGCGCTGAGACGGGCGCGCCCCTTGGCGCGGCGGGCCTTGATGATTCTGCGGCCGCTCTTGGTGGCCATGCGTGCACGAAATCCGTGGGTGCGTTTGCGATGTATCCGGCTAGGTTGATAAGTACGTTTCATTCTGGACTCTTGAGGTTCGCCGACACGGCGTGAGCGATGCTTTTAAGTTGGTCGCACATTAGACCAGCCCACGCGCTTGATGTCAAGGTTTTTAGCGGTGGTGCACGAGGCGCGAGAGGTTTAGACTGTCAGGCCTTTCCCTTTTCCGGCAGACAATGTCCGCAAGCCTTTGGCAGCGCTGCTTCACACGCCTTGAGCAAGAGTGCGAAGAGCGCGACCTCAACTTGTGGCTGCGTCCACTGCACGCAGTGGAAAGCGACGGTGCCCTGCGCCTGCTGGCACCCAACCGTTTTGTTCTGGACGAAGTCGAAAGCCGGTTCCTCGATACCATACGTGCTCTCTTTCGCGAACTGACCGCGCGCGATAACGCCCGGGTCGAGCTCAGCCTGGGCTCGGGCACGACAACAGAGGCGCCGGCAGCGCGTACCCCGGGCGAAACGCCGCGCCTGCCTGTACCGGGTAATCCCATCGACCCCAATTACCGCTTCGATAATTTCATCGAAGGACCGTCCAATCAGATGGCCCGTGCCGCGGCCCTGCTGGTGGCCGAACAACCCGGCGGGCAGTACAACCCGTTGTTTATCTACGGTGGTGTAGGGCTCGGCAAGACGCATTTGATGCACAGCCTCGCCAACCACCTGCGCCAGCAGGACGGCGGCGCACGGCGGGTAGCCTACGTGCAGTCGGAACGCTTCGTCAACGACATGATCCGCGCGCTGCAGCACAGTCGGATCGATGCCTTCAAGGAGCACTACCGATCACTGGATGTCCTCCTGATCGATGATATCCAGTTTTTTGCGCACAAGGAGCGTTCACAGGAAGAATTCTTTCATACTTTCAACACCTTGATGGAGGGTCGCCACCAGATTGTTCTCACCAGCGATCGCTATCCCAAGGAAATCGCCGGCTTGGAAGAACGCTTGAAATCGCGTTTTGGCTGGGGCTTGATCGCCTCGGTGGATCCACCGGAGTTGGAAACCCGCGACGCCATTGCTATGAG
>JBOHZI010000140.1:0-6247 GCA_050738295.1 Gammaproteobacteria bacterium | reverse complement strand
CCTTGAAGCCGAAGGCGAGCTGGACGGTGGCCGTCACTACGCCGAATGGCGCGACCCCTTTCCCAAGCCGTCTTACCTGTTCGCCCTGGTGGCCGGCGATCTGGCCTGCCTGGAAGGCGAGCACCGCACGGTTTCCGGTCGCCCCGTGCCGCTCCGGCTCTACGTCGAAGCGCACAATCGGGAGCGTGCACACCACGCCCTCGCTTCGCTCAAGCGTGCGATGACCTGGGACGAAGAAAACTACGGACGCGAATACGATCTCGACGCTTTCATGATCGTGGCCGTCGATGACTTCAACATGGGTGCGATGGAGAACAAGGGACTCAACATCTTTAACTCCAAGTACGTGCTCGCCGACCCCGATATCGCGACCGATCAGGATTATGCGAGCATCGAGGCCGTCATCGGCCACGAATACTTTCACAACTGGACCGGCAACCGCGTGACCTGCCGCGACTGGTTCCAGCTCTCGCTCAAGGAAGGCCTCACGGTATTTCGCGAGCACAGTTTTTCCGAGGACATGACCTCCGCCGCGCTCAAACGCATCGAAGAGGTACGCTTCCTGCGCCAGTTCCAGTTCGCCGAGGACGCCGGGCCCATCGCCCATCCCGTGCGCCCCGACCAGTACATAGAAATCAACAACTTCTACACCGCCACGGTGTACGAAAAGGGCTCTGAAGTGGTGCGCATGTACCGCACCCTGCTCGGCGTGAACGGCTTTCGCAAGGGCATGGACCTCTACTTCGAACGCCACGATGGCCAGGCCGTCACCACCGACGACTTCCTCGCCGCCATGGCCGATGCCAACGACGTCGACCTGAGTCAGTTCGCGCGCTGGTACGCCGTGGCCGGGACGCCCCGCATCAAGGCCCGCGGCCACTACGATGCCGGGCATTGCACCTACACACTGGAACTCGAACAGATTCATGACGACAGTCCAGGGCAACCGGCCGACACCAAACCTGCACTGCTGATTCCCGTTGCGGTGAGCCTTCTGGACGCCGTGGGCCATACCGTGCCGCTTACGCTCCAGGGCGAGAAGGAATCGGCAACCGTCAGCGAACGCACCCTGTGGCTGCGCGAACCTAACGAAACATTCATCTTTACCAGCATCGCCGCCCCACCGGTACCCTCGCTGCTGCGCGGATTTTCAGCTCCGGTCAAACTCGAATTCGACTACAGCGATGAGAATCTGGCCTTCCTGATCCGCCATGACAGCGACGCCTTCTGCCGCTGGGACAGCCTGCAAACCCTCATCGCCCGCACCGTGGCGCGCCACATCGAGCACGGCGAACCCGATTCCGCCTCCATTCAACGCTTGAGCACCGCACTCGCCAGCCTGCTCGACCAGTCCGACGCGGATCCGGCGCTGGTGGCCGAGATGCTGGCCCTTCCCAGCGAGGCAAGCCTCGCCCTCGCCTACGCCGAGGTCAACGTCGAAGTGCTGCACGCGGCGCGGGAACACCTGCGCACTTCGCTCGCCGAGGCGCTGGAAGAGCGACTGATCGCGGCCTGGGACCGGACCCGCGGCACCGAGCCCTACCGTTACGATCCGGCGCTGACCGGCCGGCGTCGACTGCACGGTGCAACGCTCAATCTGCTGGGTGCGCTACGTATGCCGCAACACATCAGACGCGCCGAAAAGCAATTCGACACTGCCGACAACATGACCGACCGCATGGCCGCCCTGCACAGCCTGAGCGAACAGGACGGCCCCGAGGCCAAGGCCGCGAACCAGCGTTTCCGCGAGCGCTACGACGCCCATCCGCTGGTGCTCGACAAGTGGTTTGCGCTGCATGCCACCCGCGGCGGAGACGAAGCCGTGGAACGCGTGCAAGCGCTCATGCGCGACCCGGTGTTCACGTTGAAGAATCCGAACCGGGTACGCGCCTTGCTCGGTGCCTTCGCTCAGCACAACCACACCGGATTTCACCGCAGCGACGGCGCCGGCTACCGTTTCGTTGCCGACCAGGTACTCGCTCTCGACGCCTTCAACCCGCAGGTGGCGGCGCGGCTGGTCAAGTGCTTTGCGCGTTGGAGGCACTACGACTCCACCCGACAGGAGAAGATCCGCACCGAACTGAAGCGCATGCTCGCTACCGAATCGCTTTCGGCGGATGTATACGAAATCGTTCAGCGGGCACTGGCCTGAACCGCGCCAAGGTGGCACATGAAAGACCTGATTGAACCCGTCCTGACGGCCGCGCTGGATCGCCTCGACATCGCTCCCGATCAGCGTGGTCCCGTCGTTGTAGAGCGCGCCCGCGGAAGTGGCCACGGCGATTTTGCGAGCAACGCCGCTCTGGTGCTGGCGAGTACTGCCCAAGCCCGGCCGCGCGAACTGGCCGAACGCCTCATCGCCGCACTCCCCGATTCGCCACTGATCGAGCGCTGCGAAATCGCCGGTCCCGGCTTCATCAATTTCTTCCTCACGCCCGCAGCCTATCATCAACAATTGTATGCCCAGCTTGAGGCCGGCGAATCCTGGGGCCGTCAATCCACGGCTGATGGCCAGCGCATTATCGTCGAATTCGTCTCGGCCAATCCCACCGGACCACTGCATGTCGGACACGGCCGCGGTGCGGCAATCGGCGATGCTGTCTGCCGGTTACTTGAGGCGAGCGGCTGGGCAGTCACCCGTGAGTTTTACTATAACGATGCCGGCGCGCAAATCAACAATCTCGCACTTTCGGTGCAGGCCCGCTGTAAAGGCGTCGCACCGAGCGAAACGGGCTGGCCTGCCGACGGCTACCGCGGCGATTACATCACAGAGCTTTCGCGCTCCTATCTCGCGGGCGAGACCGTACGCGCCGATGACCGCGAAGTCACGGGCGCTGCGGATGCCGACGATCTCGAGGCCCTTCGCGAGTTTTCCGTCGCCTACCTGCGACGCGAACAGGACGCGGACCTCCATGCCTTCGGCGTCGTCTTCGATGTTTATTCTCTCGAATCCGCGCTGTACACCGAAGGCAAAGTAAAAACCGTCGTCGAGCGCCTGATCGCGGCCGGTCATACCTTTGAGCACGATGGCGCACTGTGGCTCAGGACCAGCGACTTCGGCGACGACAAGGATCGCGTGATGCGCAAATCCGACGGGACTTACACCTATTTTCTGCCTGATGTTGCCTACCATCTAGCCAAGTGGGAGCGCGGTTTCACGCACGCGATCAACGTTCAGGGCTCCGACCACCACAGCACCGTCGTGCGCGTACGCGCGGGCCTGCAGGCACTCGATACCGGCATTTCGACCGGCTGGCCGGATTATGTGCTGCACCAGATGGTCACAGTCATGCGCGATGGCGCGGAGGTAAAAATTTCCAAACGTGCTGGCGGCTACGTCACCCTGCGTGAGTTGATTGACGAAGTCGGCCGCGATGCCACACGCTTCTTTTTCGTGATGCGGGCCGCGAACCAGCATCTGGAATTCGATGTCGAACTGGCCCGATCGCGCAGCAACGACAATCCGGTGTATTACGTTCAATATGCGCACGCACGTATCGCGAGCGTCTTCCGCCAGCTCGATGAAAAGGGGCTCACATGGCAGCCCGCGACCGGGGCGGACGCACTCTCTGCGCTGACGACACCAGGTGAACTTGCGCTCATCCTGCAACTCTCGCGTTTGCCCGAGGTGATTGCGACGGCCGCAGCCGAGCGCGCACCACATCTCGTCGTTCACTACCTGAGCGAAGTGGCGCAAGCGTTCCATGTCTGGTACAACAATAGTACGTTTCTAGTGGACGACGAGAACGTGCGCAATGCCCGCCTCTCCCTGGCTCAGGCCAGCCGTCAGGTTATCGCCACCGGGCTCGGTCTGCTCGGCGTCGACGCCCCGGAGCGGATGTGAAACCGGATCTGAAAAACCCGCAAGAGAGCGAACCACGCCGCGGCCGTGGTGTCCTGTGGTTCATCGCCGGCATCGTCGTGGCCGTGATTCTGATTGTTGCGTTCCCCGGCATCAAACAGATGCTGCACCACGCGGAAAAATCCACCCTGGAACATGCCAGCGCCCTCAAGAACAAACTGGGCAAGGCCCGCCCCGGAAAATCGGCCACGAGCAGCGGGCCGCATTTCGATTTTTATCAGCTGCTTAAACACCCGACACAGATTCTCACCTCCGGCGAAAGCAGCGAGGTCGCAACACCTCCCGCCAACCAGCCAGTTGCACAGGCCGGCAACTACATACTTCAAGTCGCCTCATTTCGCGACGCCAAGGCGGCCAGTGCCTTGAAAGCGCAACTCGCACTGTGGGGCATCCATGCCAGCGTGCAGGCGGTGAACGTGCAGGACGAAACCTGGCACCGTGTCAACATCGGCCCGCTCAGCGATCTGAACAAATTGAATGCCGTGCGCAGCCAATTGGCCAAGCATCAGTTGCATGCCCTCGTGATCCACGCCAACAAATGAAAATCTCTCTAAAGCTTTTGTTTTCAATCGTCGTCCCGCTTGGGCCGCTGCTGGCTACACACGCACAGGCGCTGACTCTCACATCCTCCGCCTTTGCCAATCATGGCGCACTGCCCGCCCGCTTTACCTGCAAGGGAGCAGGCATTTCGCCACCACTGGCCTGGCACGCTGCACCACACGGCACCCAAGGCTATGCGCTGATTCTGAGCGATCCCGATGCGCCGGATCCGCGGCACCCACCGACACACACTTATGTGCACTGGGTCGTGGCCTATCTGCCCGCCGGCATCCACGCACTTGCCCAAGCGCAAAGCACGTCACTGCCGAGCAGCAGCCGCGATGGCGTAAACAGTACCGGGCATTCCGGCTACACGCCGCCCTGCCCGCCGGCCGGACGCCACCATTACATCTTTACCCTTTATGCCCTGGACACCGCGGCCCGGCTCACGCCAGCGGCTGCGAATCGGGCCGAAGTCCTCAAAGCCATCACCCCACACGTCCTTGCACAGACGCAACTGATCGGCACCTACCAGCACCACCCGAATTGAAACCTGTCCCGCGCCTTGCCTGCCTGACACTGTGCCTGCTGCTGGCAGGCAGCGCGATGGCCGCCGGTACGCAACACGCAGACCCCGCCAAGCTCAAGAAGCTGCGCCAGGAAATTTCACGATTGAAAGCGCAGGAAGCGCACGAACTACGCCACAAACATGCCATTCAGGCCGAACTTTCCACGCTGGAAAAAAAGATCGGCACCACCAACCGCCAACTGAAAACGCTGACCGCGCGGGCTCACGCCTTGAGTGCACGTCAAAAAACATTACAATCCAAAAGTGTCGCGGCAAAGGCCGCGGCGGACAGCGCGCGCCAGCAACTTTCCAGTGCGCTGCGTGCCGCGTTCATTCTTGGACGGGAACCGCAACTCAAACTCGCACTGAACGGCAACGACCCCGCAACCGTGGCCCGTCTGCTCGGCTATTACGGCTACTATTCCAAGGCACGCGCGGCGCATCTGCTCACGCTTACCACAACCATCAAACACTACCAGACGCTGCAGGACGAACTAGCTGCAACCGCCAGCGATTTGCAACAGACAGCGAGTGACCAGCGAACGGCCCTTGCTGAACTCGAGAAAACCCGCCACTCCAGGCAATCGGTGATCACCCGCATCAACCACGATCTTGCAGACAAGCGCACGCACGCCGAACAACTGCAACACGACGCGGCGCGGCTGGAAAAACTCATCGACTCGGTGAATCGGGATCTTGCCAACGTACCCTCTCAAGCACTGAACGAAATCGATTTCGCCAAGCTTCGCGGCCGCCTGCCGTGGCCGGTAGCCGGACACATACTGAACCGTTTTGGCGATGCACGAGCCGCAGGCGATCTGACCTGGGAAGCCATTCGCATCGCCGCGCCCGCCGGCAGCGATATTCATGCCATTGCCTACGGTCGCGTCGCCTACGCGGGTTGGCTACCGTACTACGGATTGGTGTTGATCGTTGACCACGGTGCCGGCTATCTCACCGTCTACGGCCATAACCAGAGCGTATACAAGCAGGTAGGCGATTGGGTACATGCCGGGGAAGTTGTCGCCACAGTCGGCGCCAGCGGCGGGCAGAACAAACCGCTGTTGTATTTTCAGATTCGACACCACGGCAAGGCGCTCAACCCTGCACACTGGTGCGCTAAAAAACCGTCCACACGGTAATAATACTGGCAGACTTCTCGTCGACTCTGGGCTAAATCCGCACCCAGTACAACGAGGTGAAGCACCATCCTGAGCCCGATGTTTTCTGCTATTGTGTTTTCCAGTAAAAGGTAACGAAACCAATGCACCGGAAAC
>JBOHZI010000139.1:0-6270 GCA_050738295.1 Gammaproteobacteria bacterium | reverse complement strand
GGCTACGTCGCCATCCTCGGCTGGAGCCTGAACGCCATGGAGGCTCTGGAAAAATTCGATCGCCGCTATGTGATCGTGGCGCCCGACTGGGCCGAAGATTTTGCAACCAAGCACAAGATTCCGTATATATCCTGGAATTTCGAGCGCCTGAATGACCGCTCCATGGAAATCGCCCAACGCCTCAAGGACGAAGGCGTGGATGTCGCCATCCCGCTTTACGAGGAAACGGTGGAATGGGCGGGCGCAATCAATTCCGTGCTGCTCGGCGATCCGCATCTCTACGGTCAGTCGATCCTGTTCCGCGACAAGGCACTGATGAAGCGCCGGGCACAACTCGGCGGCATCCGGGTTGGCATTTTCGAGGAGGCACACGACCGCACTGATGTGATTCGTTTCCTCAAGCGTGTAAACCAGACGCTGCTCAAGCTGGACGGCGACCCCAACGACCCGATTCACCTCAAGGCCTTCGACAAGGCGGGCTGCCTGGGCCACCGGGTCGTTCGCACGCCCGAGGAGGTGGACACTATTCCCGATGAGGAATTTCCGGTGCTCATGGAAAGCCACCTCGACGGTTGGGAGTTCGCGGTCGAGGCGTGGATTCACAACGGCAAGATCCGTTTCCTGAATATTTCCGAATACGTAACGCTCGGCTATTCGGTATTCGTGCCCGCCACGCCGGAACTGGAAAGCTGGCGCGAGCAGATCACGAAGGAAATCGAGAAACTCATCAAAACCTTCGACATCAAGTTCGGCTTCATTCACCCCGAGTATTTCGTGACCAGCGACGGCACGATGTACTTCGGCGAAGTGGCTTATCGACCGCCGGGTTTCAAAGTGTTCGAGCTGCTGGAACGCGCCTACGGATTCAACGCCTACCAGGGCATGGTGCTCGCCTTCGACCCGAAAACCACCGAAGAGGAAATCGAGGCCTTTTTCCCCAAGGAAGTGGTGGACGCCAAGGGGCACGCGGGCTGTTTCGGCGTGTACCCGCGTCGCCGCGTCGTGAGCCGTCTGGAAATTCCACCGGAAACCGAGCAGCACCCGTATTACGAGCACCACGAACTCAACGCACCGCTTGAGGAGATCGTGACCAAGCGCACGGCCTTCGGCACGCACTGGGGGCTGATCTATTTCTTCGGCGACGATCCGCACCAGATGCGTGATCTGCTCAAGGCACAGGAAGAACTCGACTTCTACGTCTGAACGAACGCGGTGCCTACCAGCTTCCCGTGTTGGGCATGGACTTCCAAGGCTCGGCGGGCGGCAAGGCATCGCCGCGTTGCAGCAATTCGATCGATATGCCATCGGGCGTGCGGATGAAGGCCATATGCCCGTCGCGCGGAGGGCGATTAATGGTGACGCCGGCGTCCATGAGTTTTTGGCACAGCGCATAGATATCGTCCACGCGGTAGGCAAGGTGTCCGAAATTGCGCCCGCCAGTGTAGTCCTCGGGATCCCAGTTATACGTGAGTTCCACAAGCGGCGCCTGGTCGCGACGCGCCGCCTCGGCGTCGCCGGGTGCGGCTAGAAACACCAAAGTGAAGCGCCCCTTCGGCACCTCACGACGGCTGATTTCCTCAAAACCAAGATGGTTGCAGAAAAATCCCACGGTCGCATCAAGATCGGCGACTCGCAACATGGTGTGCAGGTAATGCATCAAACCCCCAGAAAATAGACTGTCCCCCATCATAACTGCCGCCCGCATCCGAAAATCCGGCACAGACGTATACCGACTACACGCACGGGATGCGCCTACCGCTCGGAGATGCCTTATGCATCCGCAGCACACCACCCCCTCGGCAAAACCCCTGCCTGATCTCGACCCCAGCATTGAAGCCAGGCTCATGGTTAACGGCCAGGTTCGGCTGGCGGAAATTATTGGTGCACTCAGCTACGCCCTCGATCTGACCGAAGGTCAACCGCCGGGGCACTGCCAGCGCTGTTGCTGGATCGGGTTTCACATCGGGAAAGCACTCGGGCTCGGTGACACCGAACTCTGGGAACTCTACTACACCGTGCTTTTGAAGGATGCCGGCTGCAGCAGCAACGCCGAACGGTTGTGCGAACTGTATTCGAATGACGACCTGCATACCAAGCGTGACTTCACCGCAGTCGATACCGACAGCGTCAAGCAGCTCGCCCGCTTTGTATTTACCCACGCCGCGCCGGGAACCGGCCTCAACAGTCGGCTCTCGCATATGCTCAACCTGATGCGCCATGGCGAACGGCTGGCGAACGAACTGGTGCAGACCCGCTGCGAGCGCGGTGCACAGGTTGCCATTCAGCTCGGCTTCTCCGCTACCGTAGCAGCAGGCATTCACAATCTGGACGAACACTGGAACGGACGAGGCCGCCCCCAGCGCCAGGGTGGCGAATCCATCCCGCTGGGTTCACGTATCGCGCTCCTGTCCCAGGTGGCGGACGTGTTCTACCAGGTAGGCGGCGCATCGGCGGCGCGCGACGAGGTGCGCCGACGCAGCGGCACCTGGTTCGATCCCCGCGTTGTCGCCGCATTTGACCGTGTCACCGAAGACCCGGAGTTCTGGACCGTCTTCGCCGCCGACGATTTCGAAGACCAGGTGTGGGCTCTGGAACCCGGCAAACAATCCATCGAGATCACCGAAGAGCGCCTCGACGCGATCGCACTCGCCTTTGCCCAGATTGTCGATGCCAAAAGTCATTTCACCTACGGCCATAGCGAACGGGTCGGTCACTACGCGGAGGCGTTGGCCCGGCTGATGGGTTTCTCCACCGAACGCACCGCCTGGGTTCGCCGGGGCGCACTGCTGCATGACCTGGGCAAGCTCGGCGTCAGCAATGCGATCCTCGACAAACCCGGTCGCCTGAACGCCGACGAATGGGTCCAGGTCAAGCGTCATCCCGCGCTCACCGAGGAAATTCTCGCCCGTATCGATCCATTTCAGGAGTTGGCGCAAGTGGCCGGCGCCCATCACGAACGCCTTGACGGCTACGGTTACCCGCGCGGACTGAAGGCCACCGACATCCGCATCGAAACCCGCATGATCACCACCGCCGACATCTTCGATGCCCTGACCGCGGTCCGCCCTTATCGCGATGCGTTGCCGGTCGACACGGCTCTGAGCATCATGGAAGAAGAACGCGGCACCGCCCTCGACCCCGACTGTCTCGACGCCCTGATCGCTGCCATTCCCCAATTCGAACTCAACTGACGCTGCGCACAACCTGCGCTTTCGATGCTATATTCCCGATACGCTCATCCGGAACGGCTTGA
Source organism: Gammaproteobacteria bacterium (assembly GCA_050738295.1). GTDB lineage: Bacteria > Pseudomonadota > Gammaproteobacteria > JAKDMP01 > JAKDMP01 > JBAUSV01. Next base: position 3,017 of record JBOHZI010000139.1, on the reverse strand, counting down.
TGCACAAACCTCTTCGTGTTCTATTGTCTGCTCGATTCGTGCTACGCTCCCTGGCGCTGTTCCTGCCGTTGGCTTTACTGGCCGCTTGCAGCACACCCAGCCCTTCGTCGCAGCAACTGGCACAAGACTCACTTAACGGAAGCGTAACCGCCCAGTACAAGTTGGGCGTCGATTACAAGCAAGGTCTGCACGTCGGCCAAGATTACGGCATGGCAGCCCGCATGTTCCGTCTGGCGGCAGTTCAAGATTACGCACCTGCCCAGAATGCGCTGGGCAAATTGTATGAGTCAGGCAACGGGCTACCTCAAGACTACACCAAGGCTTTCGAATGGTACAAAAAAGCCGCCTCACAAAATTACGCACCGGCACAATACAACCTCGGCGTGCTTTACGACAATGGCGACGGGGTTTCGCAGAACTACGAACAAGCCGCTTATTGGTACCAAAAAGGGGCTAATGGTGGCAACGCAGCAGCACAAGATAATTTGGGACTCGATTACTATAACGGCCAAGGCGTATCGCAAAATTACTCTAAGGCGGCCTACTGGTTTAAAAAGTCGGCCTTACAAGGATATGCTGACGGGGAAAACAGCATGGGGTTTATTTATGATAGAGGCCATGGTGTCCCGCAAAATAAAACCAAAGCGGGCATTTGGTTCCTCAAGGGGGCTAAAGACGGAGACAGCACTGCACAAAAAAATATAGGCCTTTTTTACGAAAATGGCATAGGTGTACCACAGGACTATTCCAAAGCCGCTTATTGGTTCAAAAAGGGAGCTGAACATGGGTCTGTTGGTGCGGCAAATAATTTGGGGGTTCTCTATGACAACGGCTATGGTGTATCCAAAAAACCCAACCAGAGCCGCAGTCTGGTACCACAAAGCCGCCAAAAGTGGAGACGCCATAGCGGAATATAACCTAGGTTTTGATCTACAAATCGGTAAAGGAGTTACCCAAGACTATGTCAAAGCAGCCCAATGGTTTTTTAAATCCGCCAAACACGGATACGCAGGTGCGCAAAATAGCTTGGGTGCTTTTTATGCCAAGGGGACGGGATTACCGCAAAGTTATTCCAAAGCCTTTCATTGGTATCTAAAATCAGCCAAGCAGGGATACATACTTGCGCAAAGAAATCTAGCGTATCTGTATACATCTGGGCATGGTGTAAAGCAAAATTACACTGCCGCTGCACTCTGGTTTGGGAAAGCCGCTGTCCAAGGCGACGCCGAAGCGGAAAACGAGCTTGGCGCTTTGTATAAGCGTGGCCTCGGGGTTTCCAAAGACGATAGCAAGGCTAATTATTGGTTTCTCAAAGCAGCCAAGCAAGGGGTTGCCGCAGCGCAATTCAATTTGGCTGTCCAGTATTACTACGGCGTAGGCCTCACCGCCAACCGCAGTAAAGCCATAACATGGTACAAGCGCGCTGCGGCGCAGGGATTCAAGCCTGCAATCAAAAGTTTGGACGACATCCAGAAGGGCAAGGATCCCTGAACGACTTCACCGCAACCAGGAATAGAGGTGCCTAATGGCTCGCATTGAACTCGATGACTCGCGCGTCAATGTTGTTTTGAATCCGCTGGATGAAGTGCTGGCGTTGCATGGCTCGCTGCATATTCCCTATAGTCACATCAAGTCGGTAAGTCATGCCCCCGTGCCACCTGAGTGGTGTCGCGGCATTCGCATCGGCACCAATGTGCCTGGCGTGAAGGTCGCAGGCACGTTCTTCACCAGCGAGGGTACGATCTTTTACGACTTCCACGATCCCGGACGCTGCCTGACCTTCGAGCTCGCGCATGAGAAGTACAAGCAGGTCGTAGTTGAGGTCAATCGCGATCAGGAGCCCGCTGCTCTGGCCGCACAAATTGCATCGCACCTGTGCTGAAGCCCGCTACCCACTGCCCCGGCTTCAGTTAAACTGCACGCTTTGATTGCCGCCCCTTTTCATGCACGACATCATCAACGTGGTGCTTCTCGGCATCATCGAGGGCATCACCGAGTTTCTGCCCATTTCCAGCACCGGGCATCTGCTGATTGCCGAACACTGGCTGGGCGCTCGCTCGGATCTATTCAACGTGGGCATTCAGGCCGGGGCCATTCTCGCCATCACGTTCATCTACTGGCGCCGTCTGTGGGAATTCGCGACCCGTTGGCGTGAACCGGCCACACGCGATTATCTGCTGAAACTGCTGGTAGCGTTCCTGATCACCGCTGTGATCGGGCTGATCGCGGTCAAACTCGGGTTCAAGCTGCCGCAGGCCCTCGGACCGATTGCGTGGGCACTGATCATCGGTGGCGTGTGGATGATTGCCGCCGAGCAGATTGCTGCGCGCCGTCCCGAGAGCAGCACCGTCACGTGGCGGGTCGCGATTCTGGTCGGCATTGCCCAGATGATCGCCGGACTTTTCCCCGGCACTTCACGTTCAGCTGCAACTATTTTTACGGCCATGCTGTTCGGTACCAACAACCGTTCGGCGGCGACCGAGTTTGCCTTCCTGGTCGGTATTCCGACCATGTACGCCGCCACAGCGTACGAGGCGTTCAAGGTGGTACACGAAGGCAGTGCAGCACATCCCCACTGGGGCGCTCTGGCGCTCGGCTTTGTGGTGTCACTGGTTGTCGCCTTTGCCGCTGTCAAATGGCTACTCGACTATATCCGCACGCATCGCTTCACGCCGTTCGCCATCTATCGCATCCTGCTCGGCATAGCGCTCCTGATCGGTCTCGCTCTGCACCTTATCCCGATGGGCAACTAAGCGAAACCGGTATAAACTCGGCTTGAGAATCAATTCTATCGGGGAGGCAACATGCAAGATATGGGCCTAACGCTCGATGAGGGGATCGTTCAGCCCCTGAGGAGAGTTCCTACGCAAAAGTGGACACCGCGGGTTATGCACATTGGGCCTCGAACTCGATGGGAGACCGGTAGCCGAGTGCTGAGTGTAATCTGTGCGTATTATAAAAGTCGATGTAGCTGCTTAGGGCCGAGCGCAGCGTGGGTTCGCTATTGAAGTCTCTAC
>JBOHZI010000138.1:0-6276 GCA_050738295.1 Gammaproteobacteria bacterium | reverse complement strand
GGCAAAGCCATCGCACTCCTGGCCTTCGGCGCATTTGTACCCGCCGCGGCCGAAGTGGCCGACGCGCTGGATGCCACGCTGGTGAATATGCGCTTCGTCAAGCCGCTCGACATCGACCTGATTCGCGAAATGGCGAACGCGCACGAGCGCTTGGTTACGCTCGAAGACAACGTCGTTGCGGGCGGCGCAGGCAGCGGCGTCAACGAGGTGCTCGCCTAACTTGGCATCTCCACCTCGATGCTCAATATCGGTCTGCCCGACGAATTCTGCGATCACGGCAGCCGTGAAGAAGTGCTCACCGACATCGGCCTCGATGCCACCGGTATCGAACGCCGCATCCGCGACTGGCTGGGCGCTGCCCATTCGGACGCACAGGCCAAGGCATCCTGAGCATGGACTGGGAAGTTACTCCATCACAAAATCCTGGCGCCATCGAGGATGTCCAGGCGCAGCGCGACGAACGGCATCTGGCGATCGACGCCGTCGGCATAAGCCGTCTGAAGCTGCCAATCAAAGTAGAAGACGCCGGCGAAGTTCAACACACCGTAGCCGAAGTCCGCTGTGCGGTGGAATTACCGCCCGAGCGGCGCGGCACACATATGTCGCGTTTCGTGGCCCTGCTCGCAGACACACAAACGCCTATCTCGGCACACACGTTGCCCGCCCTGCTGTCCACGATGGCGGCCCGGCTCGAAGCCAAAGCGGCGGAAATCGAACTCGTGTTTCCGTTTTTCCAGCGCAAGCTGGCCCCCGTATCCGGCGTTGCGAGTCCCATGGACTATGAAGTTCGCCTCGGCGCACGGCTCGCGGGCGGTACGACGCTAACCACGACGGACATCACCGTGCCTGTTACCAGCCTGTGCCCATGCTCGAAGGAAATTTCGGCCTACGGCGCGCATAACCAACGCTCGCATGTACGCGTCAGCGTGCAAGGTGCAGACTGCGGCATTAGCGACTTGATCGAGCTAGTCGAAAGCGAAGCCTCGGCACCACTCTACGGGCTGCTCAAGCGTGCAGACGAAAAGCGGGTCACCGAACAGGCTTACGAAAACCCGAAATTCGTGGAAGACATGGTGCGCGATGTGGCGCTGCGTTTAAAGGTTATGCCCGGCATCGGACGCTTCCGTGTTGAAGTCGAAAATTTCGAATCCATCCACAACCATTCGGCCTATGCTGTCATAGAAGGCAGCGTAGGCCGCGACTAACTGCAATCCCCAATTAACACAGAGATAACAGAGCCTTTGGGCAAGCAACTCACGCCTTGAATGGAACCTTTTACGCAGCCGTAGCGCCGCCACACAACACAAACAAAAAGTTTTCTAATTCTCCGCGACCTCTGTGATCTCCGTGGTTAGAACCGATCAGACCAAGGCCAATACTCAGCGCGAATCTTTGTCGTTGCGGTCGTGAGAAGCGGCGGACGCGGCGGCGAGCTGGCGCAATAGATCCCGATTGAACACCTTCTGGAACGCCAATTGGCACTCGTCCGACATGGTTTCGAGTTGTGCCGCCTCAATGCGCATCACAAGCACTGGCGATAATGCCATCGCACGGCTGCGCACAGCACGCCCCGCCATCAAAGACAAGGCGCCCAGAGTTTCACCCCTCCGCAACAGATCGATCTGGCGCCCGTCGCGTTCCAGAGCCATTTCGCCCGAAATAACAATATAAAACGCGTGTTCGTTAACGCCGGCTTCGACAACCTCTTCGTCTTCACGATAATTAAGCCAATCACTGTGAGATACAGCTTCCCACACGGCGGCATAGCTGAAGTCGCGGAAAAAAGGCAGGTGGCGCACGATGTCGAACCGGTCTTGCAATTCGAGCCGCCCCGCATCCTGCTCGAATTCCGACACCACGCGGGCCAGCAATGCCGCCATGGCGAGTGCGTTGGGGAAGCGTTGTGACGGTTCCTTTTCCATCGCACGCTCAACCACTTTAGCCAAAGCACGCGGCACACTCGCGCGTAATTTAAGCAACGGTGGTGGCGTAGCGTAGATGATCTGGTGCACCAGATGCGACAGATTTTCGCCGTAAAAAGGTCGCTTGCTGCTGAGTAGTTCGTAGCCCACTACGCCCAGCGAATACAAATCCGAAAGCGCCGTTGCCGTACCGCTTTTGACCTGCTCGGGTGCCATATAGCTCGGCGAACCCACCAGGCCGGTAACTGTCTGGGTTCCGGTCAGAGAATGCACTGCCACGCCGAAGTCGATAATCTTGGGCGTGCCATCGGTCATGAGCAGAATGTTACTCGGCTTGATGTCGCGGTGAATGATACCGCGTCGATGCGCATAATCCAGCGCCTTGGCACAGGCAAACAGTATCTCGGCCACCTTGTGCTGCGGCAGCAGATCGACCAGTTTGGTATAGACACTGAGCGGGGTGGCGCCGCGCAGATATTCGGTTACGACATAAGCATCGTCGCCGGATACACCGGCATCCAGCACAGAAACCAGATTGGGATGATTCAATTCACCGGCCAGGCGGGCTTCGTTTACATACAGCTTGCGCCGAGTGTGTGCCCGCTCGGGACGCACCGTGTCCGGGTGATACAGTTTGAGTGCCACATCGGTGCCGCGTTGCACATCGTGCGCCAGATAAACCATGCTGGTGCTGCCACGTCCAAGCACACGCGTTATCACGTAACGTCCAATGCGCTCTAGATTTCGTTGTGCGGTCACTGACGTCATTTTTTATCCTGCAAGCAGAACGATTCCCCAGACCAGCGCTCCAGCCACTATGCCGGCGGCAATGTCGTCGGCCATGATACCCAATCCACCGCCGAGGCGTCGATCCAGCCAACCAATCGGCCACGGCTTGAGAATATCGAACAGGCGGAACAGTACGAAAGCCAGCCCGAACCAGCGCCAATCCAGCGGCGCCATGGCACAGGCGATCAATTGTCCAGCCACCTCGTCGAGGTTGATGCCGGGATGATCATGCACGCCGAGGCGGCGCGCGGCGTGTCCGCATAGCCAGACGCCTGCCACGGCAATAACGAGGGTGACGATGGCATAAGGTACCGGGCCGGCGAGATGCAGCCCCCAGGCCAGCGGCAACGCCAGCAGCGCCCCCCAGGTGCCGGGCGCATACGGACTCAACCCGGTTCCCAGGCCGAAGGCAAGCCAGGCCGCCGTATCACGACCCAGATCGGCCGCGTGTGTCGAGTGCGAGCGTTTGAGTTTCATTGGAAGTGGTTAAAGCCGCGCGCCGCGGCGTCCTGCGTATCACCATCAAGACGCACACCCGGCTCGGCACAGACACGGCCAATGCAGTGCAGCTCGCAACCTAGTTGTTCAATGTTGACCGCTGAAAGCTGAGCCTGCGGAATGCTCAGCAGCAATTCGTAATCGTCGCTGGGGCCGAGTGCATCGGCGAGCGTGGCGCCGGACGCCAACGGAATGTCATCGGCAACCAGTTCCGCACCCAAGTCCCCCGAGGTCGCGAGCAACTTGGCCAAGTCCCCGAGCAAACCGTCCGATACGTCGATGGCGGCAGTCGCGTAAGACGCCAATCCAAGACCCGCCTGCACACGCGGCGTCGGGTAGGCATAAGCGGCCACCTCGGGCGCATCAATGGCCGCACCGCTTTGCAGTGCACGCAGTCCGGCCGCACCGCCGCCCAACGCGTCCGTCACATACAGCGCATCGCCCACCCGGGCACCGGCGCGCGTCAGTGCCTTGCCCGGTTCGACCTGCCCCGCCAACGTAACGCTCACGGTAAGCGGTCCAAGGGCCATATTGCCGCCCACCAGAGCAACATTACATCGTTCCGCCAATGCGGAAAAAGCCGAGGCAAAGGCTTCGATCCAACGTTCATCGACTGTGGGCAAAGTCAGAGACAACAGCGCCCAGGCCGGAGCAGCTCCCATCGCGGCCAAGTCACTCAGATTGACGGCCAGCGCACGGTAACCCAGCGCCGCGGGCGGGAAATCTTCAGTCGGAAAGTGTCGGCCCGCCACCAGTGTGTCGGTGGTAAGCACGAGCGAGCGACCCGCAGTCGGTGCAACGATCGCCGCATCGTCGCCTACGCCGAGAACAACATCCTCGCGCAGGGCACCACGGGCCGTAAAGTAACGTGCGATGAGTTCGAACTCATCCACGGTTCCCGCCTTCACGTCGCTTGCTCTCGTCCGGGCGCAACCCGGCCGCCAGATGATCGAGCACTCCGTTGACGAAACGGTGCCCGTTATCCGCGCCGAAAGTCTTGGCAAGTTCCACCGCTTCGTTGATGACGATCGAGATTGCAAGCTCGGACCGGTCGCGCAGTTCGCAAGCGCCTACCAGCAATATGGCATGCTCGACGGGGTCAATTCCGTCCGCCGGACGGTCGAGCTCCGGCTGGAGCAACGCGTCCAGTGCGGCGCGGTCGTTGAGCACGTCAGTCACCAGCTCGCGGAAATAGGTCTGATCCATGTCATCCGCCGCTCGCTCGCGCACAAACTCGTTTACCAGCGCGGGCGCATCGCCTCCGGCCATCAAACTCTGGTATATCGCCTGCACGGCCAGGCGGCGGGCGCCTCGACGGCCACGCATCGTCGAAGCGTTTGCGGATTTTGAATTCATGTCAGTTTTTTGCTGAGGCGTTTTTCGCCAAGCGTGTAATCACGGCGGCCGCTTCCATGGCCGCCAGCGCCGCCTCACCACCCTTGTTGCCGACCTTGCCGCCAGCCCGGTTGAGCGCCTGCTCCAAGGTGTCGGTGGTGAGCACCGCCAGGCCAACAGGGACTAACGAATCGAGCTGAACCTGCGCCAAGCCGTCCAGCGCGGCGCGCGAGACATGATCGAAATGCGGCGTCTCGCCGCGAATCACCGCACCGCAAGCCACCACGGCTCTATAGCGGCCACTGCGCACGGCCACAGCCACTACGGGCGGTAACTCCCACGCCCCGGCGACGCTTTCCTCGTCGATATCTCCCGGCGCAATCCCGGCACGCAGCAGCGCCTCGCGCGCACCACCGGCCAGTCGCTCGGTGACGAGTGCGTTGAATTGGGCGGTGACGATGAGGTATCCGCCGTGTGGCGTAGAGTCTTTGGACATGAGGATTACTTTTTGATTAATAGAGGAATTATACCAACGCAACCACCACGCGCGGCGTCGGTCATTCCTCGATGTAGCCGGTGATTTCCAAACCGAAGCCAGAAATCGCCTGCATGCGACGCGGGGCCGAATACACCCGCATGCGGCGCACACCCAGATCGGTGAGGATTTGCGCCCCTATGCCGTAGGTCCGCAAAGCGTTCGCTTCTTCCTCGCCCACGGCGGCACGCGAGGCCGAACCGACACCCGCCTGCTCAATCTGGCCGATCAGCGCCGCCGGGTCTTCCGGCTGACGCAGCAACACCAGCACACCGCCCTCGCGGCCGATGCGCTCCATGCCGGCAGCCAACGGCCAACCCAGCGCCGACCACTGAATGCCGAGCACGTCGCCGAGCGTGCTTTGAATTTGCACCCGCACTCGTGTTTCCTTCTCCGGCTCGATCTCGCCCTTGATCAGCGCCAGATGCACCGCAGCGTGAACGTGATCCTCGTAGGCTACCAGTCGGAATTCGCCGTACGGCGTTGGCACACTGCGTTCGATCAGCCGTTCGACGCTCTTTTCGGTACGCAACCGGTAACGGATCAGATCGGCAATGGTGCCCACCTTCAAGCCGTGTTCACGCGCAAAGCGAATCAGCTCCGCGCCGCGCTTCATGCTCCCGTCCTCGTTGACGATTTCGCTGATCACCGCGGTTGGCCCCAGTCCGGCCAGGCGAGCCAGATCTACCGAGGCCTCGGTATGTCCAGCACGACACAGCACGCCGCCTTCGGAGTAACGCAGCGGAAAGATATGCCCCGGCCGACTGAAATCTTCGGGCTTGACGGCCGGATCGGCCAGCGCGCGGATGGTACGTGCCCGGTCGTGCGCGGAAATCCCGGTAGTCGTTCCGTGGCGATAATCCACGGAGACCGTGAACGCCGTCTGATGCACTTCGGTGTTATCGGGCACCATCTGTGGCAGATGCAGCCGTTCGAGATACTCGCGACTGGTGGGCAGGCAGATGATGCCGCTGGTGTGGCGCACGAAAAACGCCACCTGCTCCGGTGTGGTGGTGGCGGCCGCCATCACCAGATCACCTTCGTTCTCGCGGCCCTCGTCGTCCATCACGACGACCATCTGGCCGGCAGCAATGGCCTCCACCAATTCGGGGACCGGGTCGTATCCGGGCTGTAGTTGCACCGCCTCCGGCATCACGTTGGCCTCTTCGCTTTCGAGTGGCGCCTATTGTCCCACGG